>JBEEMU010000163.1:0-3570 GCA_041192485.1 Bacteroidota bacterium
CCTCCTTTCATTATAATCTAAAAAATGAAATTACTGTACGTCCTTGTATTTTTAACTTGCTTTACGCAATGCACAAATTTTGATGAATACGAACTACGATACGCTGCCAATATCGCAGTAGCAGGGAAACCAAGTGTGGAAATACAGCAAATTGCAAAAAAATATGAACTTCAGCCTAAAAATTGGCGCATTGCCTACTATTACAAAGAAATACTGGGCAAATGGAAGTATAAAACCGATACTTTAGATAAGGTAGAAACCTCAAAAAATACGCTTCGGAAGGCGAATTTGGAAGGCGATTGCGAAGATATGGCGGCTTTGCTTTGGGCATATTGTAGAGTAAATAAAATACCTGCGGTAGTTGTATTAGGCGATGACAAGCATAAGGCGCACGTTTGGTTAGAGGTTTTGGTGGTTTTTAATTATAAAAAAAAACCTAATGACGAGATACGCCGCGAACTACGTTATTTTGATACAAAAACGAGTACGCTCGTTGAACACAACGGAAATTTGTGGGTTGCGCTCAATTCTACCCCTACCATTTCGTCTTTCACTAACTGTTATTATATTGATACGACTGGCGTATTGTACGAGCAACCTTATAAAATCATAGATAAACTCAACTAAAAAATCAAAAATCCTTTCCATGTCAAAAATATTTTTTTTGTACGCAATAGCCTGCTGTTTATGCGCTTGCAATCCCGAAACGCAGGGCGACCTAAAAAGAGCAAGCGAAATTGGCAATACCGCCATTCGCTACATTTTGCAGCACCCAGAAGAGTTTAAAGAAACAGTTGTAACAGTAAAAGGACGTGTCATTTCTTCGCGCAAATTGCTGAAAAGTAAAGCCGTTTTGAGCGATGAAAGCGGTAAAGAAATAACGGTTGTTTTCCCAAGCGGCACGGCTGTTCCCGCCGAAAATGCTGAAATTGTGGTGCAAGGCAAAATCGTGCAAGGCGTAAAAATACAAATAGGCGACATTTTTGACTACAATAATATCTACCTAAAAGTGGAGGAATGAAAAAGGGCTACCCACCACACGGTAAGTAGCCCATTTTTATTTCAACGACTCGTTCCACATTACCAAAAACGCTTTCACCATTTCCATATACAATTCACATTCTTCGCGGTTGATAGGCTTACCTGCGTGTGCCGCAACATTGCGCTGTTCGGGAATATTAAAATCATGAATACCATTGTAGGACGAAGCGTAATCTAAATACTGGTAATAGTCACGTTTAAAAATAACGTTTGGATTGTTGAAAATAGCCGAAAACACGCTTTCTAATAGGTGGTCTTTTTTTGCGAGTGCCTTGCGGATTTCGTTAAAGCACATATTCATACTACCAAAAGGAAAACTTTGTTTGCCGTTTTTATGCTGTTCTTGATGCTCTCTTATTTTTACACAATCATTGCCCGTCAATGCCGACAAATCCACGCTTCGCAGCGGCTCCGCTATCCGCAAATTCAGTTCGTTTTCTACGGCTTTCGCCAAACAAAGCACAATGACCGCATAACTTTCTAAATGATGCGCTTCCTGTATTTCCTTGAAAAATAACGCCTCCGCTAAACTTTTCAAACTCGCATTATGTATTTTTATCGTACCGCCAAACCAATCCTGTCTTAGGCGGTTTTCATACGCCTGCATATCGTGTAAGCGCGTAACATGACTGATTTCCTTTTCTAAAAGGCGTATTGTATGCTCCTCATCGCTCGTTTCATCTTTCCGTATCTTATTGAATTTTTGATAAAAAGCCGTAAACGCATCTAATTTTTTATCTGTTTCTTGCGTTGTCTTGTCTATATTCCGAAGTCTATCTAAAACTTCTACTTCAAACGTATTACGCACATCAACACCCAAAAACACCCAATATTTTGGCGGCAAATCATCTTTGTTGTCTGGTAAAGTAAGAAATGTGTTGCCATCTAAGGAGCAAGTCACTTGCATATTTTCGGGTTTGCCCAATATTTCATTCAGTTTGTTGCGTACTTTATCCAAGAGTATTTTTGGGCTTGCGCCGCGCACCCTTACCTGTATCCAAGCACTTTGTTCTTGTGGCTTGAAAAAGCCTTCCACTAATGCGATACCCGAAGCGTCTGTGATGACTGTGCCGTTTTTCCAAATCTGCGTAACCTCCGCCAAATGATGCGTTTTTACGATAAACTGCTGCATATTGCCGTAATGCAAAAACGGGTGTTCGTATTTTATATAATAATCGTTCGTGTTCTTTTGCCAATTTTCTGCGGTTTGTTCAGGTATATCTGGTTCCATCAAAGCAGGTGCGATAAAACCACTTTTATTGCGTACCGTTTTGTAAGGAAAACAAATATGGCATTTTTGCATAAACAACAAAAACAGTTCTTGCTCATTTGCAGGAAATGCCGACCATACCTTATCCAAATCATCTAACTGAAACCAACCATTTTTACCTAAAATAGCCGCGTAATGCGGTTTTTGTCGGTCAAAAAGCGTATAAATGGCGTTAATAGCCCAGGCTTGGTCTAAAATAACCATGCCTTCATCAAACCGATTTTCATAAAAAAGCACCGAAGCATTGTGCAGGTATTTCAAAACTTGTACGCTATTCTCCCCCGATATATTTTCAGCCGCGCAGTAGCCATAAAAATCCGCAACCGTGATATATTTTTTGCCTGCGGCACGGTCTTGCTCGCTACGGTTGCGCACAGCAGCCCACGATGCAGGAAAATCTATGGCAAAACGCGCTGCATTTTCCGTCAAAATAGCGTATAAATCCGTTTCAAAATTCGTGTAGCCGCTACCCGTCAGCGCGTCAGTGTGTGCGTAGGCTTTTATATTATAGTGTTCGGCTTGCGCCTTTATCGGCGGCATAAACTGCTCGTAATTTTGCGCAGACCGCGATTTTGTACGCACCAAATGCACGGGGCTGCCGTTGCCGAGCGTCCGCACATAATCCAACCAATACGCCATCGGAAAATTCTGATAGGCTAAGGTGCTGCCATCGGGTAGCATTTCGGTTTGCGTATGCTGCTGCTCGGTATCTGCGTCCCAAACCACCAAAAACAGGGCGTTATCGCTGTGCATATACAAGCGATGCGTCGGGTGATAAATCTCCTGCCCACCAAAATCCCAAATAGAAAGCCGCATATCCAAACCCGCAGGGCGCGGCAGTTTATCTAAGGGCAATTCGCGCTGCTGTATGCCGTGTGTGCTGTTTTTATTTGCATCAAATGTATTGTCTAACCATCTATCTAACAGCGAGGTTTTGCCCACGCGCCCATTCCCTACTATCAGTATTTTGAGGTAAAGGGCTTTTATGGAGCCTTGTTCTAAGCCTTCAAGGTAGGCACGGAGTTCGGGGAGGCAGTTTGCATTTTTATCAAAAATCTCTTTGGGAATGTTTTTGATGGGGTTGCCCTTTAAGTACAGGTATTTTAGTTTTGGAAGCGAATTTAAAAAATCAAGAGAAATATCCAATATACCATTGTGTTCAATATTTAATTCGTATAACTCGTGCAAGTGGCGTAATTTTGAAATATCTATAATTTGATTATGTGGCAATGATAAAGTTGACAGTTTTTTCAAATTAT
>JBEEMU010000164.1:0-7320 GCA_041192485.1 Bacteroidota bacterium
CAGCGATAGACATTTACAAATGCAATTTTGACCATGACATACACAAATTAGATTTAGCGAATATTGACGATTACAGCATTTTTAAAGACTATGAACCCGAAATAATTATTGGCGGGCCGCCGTGTCAAGATTTTTCGAGCGCAGGAAAGCGAAATGAGCAAGAAAGAGCCGATTTGACTATTCAGTTTGCTAAAATTGTGGCGGAAGTCAAACCAAAAATAGTAGTGATGGAAAATGTAGAGCGTATAATAACGACGCAAGCCCTACAGCAGGCACAAAATATACTAAAAACAGCGAGGTATGGCTGCAGCACAATAGTACTTAATGCCAGTGAACATTACTATCGTCACCCAAGAAGTTACGCTCGACGCGGCATTTTCAGTATCTACGAGCCAAGCCCGACTGTTAGGGGCGTAAATCGACCTATTCCGCCAAATTATCAGTTTCACGACGGCGATACTTGCAAGGAATTAAATAAAATACGCCCGTTAACTACCCACGAAAGAAGTTTATTACAAACGTTTCCTGCCGATTTTGTGTGGGGAAATAAAAGCAAATCTGCTACGGAGCAGGCTATCGGCAATGCTGTACCCGTAAATCTGGGCGAATACCTTGCAAATGCAATAACAAACTACCTCCAAAAAGGCGGCATTTGTAAAGCTAATCAACAAATAAATCGTCAGTTATCGATATTTTCTTAAAAAAGCACTATTTTCCACATGAAAAAACACATACAACTTCTCGCATTTCTGCTTTTAAACGCGGTTTTTGCCCACGCACAAACCAATTTCTACGCGCTTGACACCATTCAACGCATCGAAATCCAGTTTGCGCAGCCAAACTGGGACTACCAAATGGACACGGCACGCCTCGGTTTAGACGGCTCGCTGATGGCGGCAAGCGTCACCATTAACGGCGTTGTTTTCGACAGCGTGGCCGTAAAATATAAAGGCAACAGTTCGTATGACTCCACTTATATCAAAAACCCCTTGAATATTTCGCTAAACGACTATAAAACGCAAAATTATGCGGGGCTTACTACTATAAAACTCTCGAATGCCTACGGCGATCCGTCGCTCATTCGCGAAGTACTTTCATATAAAATATTGGGTAATTACATGGATGCGCCACGCGCTAATTTTGCGCAAGTCTATATCAATGGGCGGTATATCGGGCTTTACACCAATACCGAAACCATCGGGAAATCGTTTTGTAAAAAATACTTTGGCTCGTCGAAAGGTGTGTTTATAAAAGGAAACCCGACCGTTACGCCAAGTCCCATAACGAAATGCAATTTGAAATACAAACCAGGCTTGGATAGCACCGCTTATTTCAACTTTTACGAACTGAAATCGGCAATAGGCTGGCACGAATTAGTCGCACTAACCGACACTGTGACCAATTATCCTACGAATATCGGGAGCATTTTAGATATGGACAGGGCTATCTGGATGCTCGCATTCGATAATGTTACCGTGAATTTGGACAGCTATATGGGCATTTTTTGCCAAAATTACTATTTATACAAAGACCAAAATAACCGCTTCAACCCCATCATCTGGGATTTGAATATGTCGCTCGGCGGCTTCCCCTTTCTGGGGACAGGCGCAACAAGTACGGCGCAGCTTTCGCCTTCAACCATGCAGCAACTGCCCTTAACTGCCCATATCATCGACGTTAATTGGCCGCTTATCAAAGCCGTTATGGCCAACCCGACTTATAAAAAAATGTATATGGCGCATGCCAAAACCATCACAACAGAAATGTTTACCTCGCATTTATACGAAACCGATGCCATTCATTATCAAACACTTATAGATACTGCTGTTTTGAATGATGCCAATAAATTTTTCAGTTATACCCAGTTTCAAACAGGGCTAACGGCAAATACAACGATAGGAAGCTATACGGTGCCTGGTGTCAAAACCTTGATGGACGTGCGCACAAACTACCTCAACGCAACTGCCGATTTCAATTACGCACAACCTATCATTTCCAATACAGGAACGGTCGGCACGGTCGGCGCAATAGGCGGCTTCACAACGATAAATACAACGGTTAGCAATGCGACGAGCGTTTTCGTAAAAATTCGCGCCAACTATTTCGGCAAGTTTGTGGCAACACAGCTCTACGACGACGGCGCACACAACGACGGCGCAGCAGCCGACGGCGTGTATGGCAACGATGTTTTGATAGCTTCCGCAAATAACGAATACTACATTTATGCCGAAAATGCCGATGCCGCCAAATTCGCCCCCGAACGCGCCGAACACGAGTTTTACCGCTTTGCCGCAGCAACTCTTGCAACCGCCAATTTTACCGACGCAAAAAACAAATTGCAAGTATTTCCGAACCCTGCTACGGCGCGTGTCACCGTCATTGCTCCGCCGAATACACTTGGAAAACCGTGCAGATTGTGCAATCAATTAGGCCAAACTGTCCGCGAAACAACCGTTTCTGCCAACACCAATTTTGACCTTGCCGAACTCCCAAATGGCTTCTATTTTCTGACCATCGAAGGCTTTAACGCAAAAGTTGTAGTTACGAAATAGAGGAAAAAGGGGTAAACTTTTTTTAGGGTTAAGCCCTTACACCACCTCTTCAAATTCCACCATTTCTCTGTGTCCTTGCAAATTTTCTACGATAATGCGACCTTTTTCAAAATTTTCTTTAAAAAAGGCTTGTATTTTTGTAAAATCAATATCTAAAAACGTGCCGCCCGATTCGAAATGACGGCGAAATGCCTCGCCCGTCGCATAGGTTGTTGTGCCTGCCATGACCGTCATCGTTAAACCGCCGAGCGGCAGACCAATAATTGGAATCCAACGCACCATGCGAGTTCCGAAGCCTGCCATACCTGAGCCAAAGAGCGATATAATGGTGGCGCGGCCTTTATTTTGCTCAAAGTCAATGCCATAAATATCGGCTAATTTGCGCACCATATCGAGCTGTAAGGCGCTTATCGCAAACATATCTACGTTGACAAATGGCACAACACCGACAGCCGCAGCCCACGCCGTATGATTTAAAATGACATTATCCGCCGCTTTTTTGCGGTCAGCTGTATTTTCATACACAGGAATTGTTTTTTTGCTGCTTTTATGCGCAAAAATTAATTCATTAAAAATATTTAATAGCATGGCGTTTTAGTTGTAAAATGATGAACATTTTAGGTGCGATATTCCTTATGCCTTAAACACAATATTCATACCAAAAGCCGCATAAAGGCGTTTCTAAAACCTGTATTTGATTTAGAATGTGACCCCTATGCGGTTAAGAAAGAACGCGGTTAAGAAAGAACGCGGTTAAGAAAGAAAGTAGCCAAGAAAAATAGTCCGCGCCAATTACTTCCAATCAAACGTATTGATAAAACTCGTATTGAAATTGCCGTCGATAAAATCTTGGTTGAGCATCAGTTTTTGATGGAAAGGAACGGTTGTTTTAATACCCTCCACAATAAATTCGTCTAAGGCGCGGCGCATTTTTGCGATAACTTCTGCACGGGTTTGCGCTCGGCAAATTACTTTTGCAATCATCGAATCGTAGTAAGGCGGCACCGAATAGCCTGCGTAGGCGTGAGTATCTACGCGCACACCATGTCCTTTTGGCGTATGAAACGAGGTTATTCTACCTGGCGAAGGGCGGAAGTCGTTATAAACATCTTCGGCATTGATACGACACTCCATCGCACAGGCTTGCGGCAAATAATTTTGCCCCGAAATGGGAATACCTGCGGCTATTTTTATTTGCTCTTTAATGAGGTCGTAGTCGATAACTTCTTCGGTGACTGGGTGTTCTACTTGAATACGAGTATTCATTTCCATGAAATAGAAATTGCGGTGTTTATCCACCAAAAACTCGACGGTTCCCACGCCCTCATAGTTGATACATTGACCCGCTTTGACGGCTGCCTGCCCCATTCTTGTCCGCAAATCCTCGTCTAAAAAGGGCGAAGGCGCTTCTTCTAAAAGTTTTTGGTGGCGACGCTGAATAGAGCAATCGCGCTCTGAAAGGTGGCACACCGTGCCATATTGGTCGCCTGCAATTTGAAACTCAATATGGCGCGGCTCTTCCACGAACTTTTCTAAATACATTCCGTCGTTTCCGAACGCTGCTTTTGCTTCGGTAGAAGCTTTTATCCAAGCCTCTTCCAGCTCGTCTGGTTTCCAAACGATGCGCATTCCCTTTCCGCCGCCGCCCGCCGTTGCCTTTAAAATAACAGGGTAGCCGATGCCCTCTGCGGTTTTCAAGCCTTGCTCGACGCTTGTTAGCAAGCCCTCACTGCCTGGTACAACGGGTACACCTGCGGCAATCATTGTTTCTTTTGCCGTAATTTTATCGCCCATTTTGCGAATATGCTCGGGCATCGGACCGATGAATTTCACACCAGAATTGGTGCAAACCTCAGCAAACTCTGCGTTTTCAGCCAAAAAACCGTAGCCCGGATGCACCGCATCGGCGTTCGTTATTTCAACGGCTGCCATGATACGCGGAACATTCAAATACGATTCGGACGATTGCGGCGGGCCGATGCAAACGGCTTCGTCGGCAAAGCGAACGTGTAAGGAGTCGCGGTCGGCCGTGCTATATACAGCTACCGTCGCAATACCCATTTCTTTGCAAGTTCGGATAATGCGAAGGGCTATTTCGCCGCGATTGGCGATTAGTATTTTTTTAAACATGGTGTTTTTTTAAAAATTTTACCCTTTTGGATCTACTAAAAATATAGGTTGGTCATACTCTAATGGCGACCCGTCGTCGAGCAAAATTTTAACAATTTTACCTGAAATTTCGGCTTCGATTTCATTAAACAATTTCATTGCTTCCACAATGCAAACAACTTTACCAGGCGAAACAGAGTCACCAATTTTCACGAAAGCCTCTTTGCCTGGCCCTGCCGAGCGATAAAAAGTACCGACCATCGGCGATTTTATCACCACAAAATTGCTTTCATCGTTTGCCGCAGGTGCAGCAGGCGTTGCAGCAGCGACGGCGGACGCAATAGGAGCCGCAGGAAGTGGAGCTGCCGCTTGCATCACGGGAGCGGGTGCTTGCATCACCACCGAGTTTTTGCCGTTATTATAGCTGTCAGTACGAATCTTGATTTTATAATCGCCAGTTTCGTACTGAAATTCGCTGATATTCGATTTCCCGACCATGCGAATTAGCTCTTGTATTTGTTTAAAATCCATACCTTAAAATAGTTATAATATGATAGGTGTTAAAATGTGATATTTATACGCTACTACTTAATAAGACGCAAAAGTACGATTTTTTGATAAAATGAGTATGATTTATGAATATTTTTATAAAAAAGATTTTTTTGCCTATCTTTGCAGACTGAAAGGAAGTAGTAAGTAGTCGTGCATAAATATTCACGGTTTTGAAACCCTGTAAAACGGATACTTTCGGGGCATGATAACCGTGTTTATTTTGACTTCATCTAATTTTCGATTTGCCGTAGGCACTTAAATGTTTAAAATATTAAAATACGATAAATAAATTGACTAAACAAGAGATTATCGACGGGTTTGACCCGAATGGCGTGTGTATCGCAAATGACAATTTTGCTGGACTTCCTTACGACGAAGAAACAGCCGACATCGTGCTTTTCCCAGTGCCGTGGGAAGTGACGGTTTCTTATAATGCAGGCACGGCAGGCGGCCCCGATAATATTCGGATAGGTTCGCTGCAATTAGATTTATACGACCCCGACGTAAAAGATGCGTGGAAAATCGGCGTTTTTATGCAAGAAACGAGCGAAAAATGGCTGGAAGAGTCGGATAAGTACCGCGATATTGTGGAAGAGTACATTGGGTTGCTCGAAAAAGGAGAACCGCAAGATGCGCATTTCATGCAAAATATGGCGCGAAAAGTGAACATCGCTACCGACGATATGGTGAAATGGGTGCATGGCGAAACCAAACATCTGCTGAAACGCGGCAAATTTGTGGGGCTTATCGGCGGCGACCATTCCACGCCGCTCGGCTACTTGCAAGCTCTTAGCGAGGTGCATACCGATGGCTTTGGCGTGTTGCAAATAGATGCGCACTGCGATTTGCGCGAAGCCTACGAAGGGTTCACTCATTCCCACGCTTCTATTTTTTTCAATGCCTTGAAAATCCCCACTATCCAAAAATTGGTGCAGGTCGGTATCCGCGATTTTTGCGAAGACGAGTTGCATTATATTCAAAAAAGCAAGGGGCGAGTGATTCCTTTTTTTGACCAAGACCTCAAAGAACGACAGTTTAATGGCGAAAACTGGAACACGCTTTGCGACGAAATTGTAGCAACTTTACCTCAAAAAGTGTATATCAGTTTTGATATTGACGGTTTAGACCCTAAACTTTGCCCCGATACGGGTACGCCTGTTCCTGGCGGCTTCGAGTTGCAAGAGGTTTTTTATTTGTTTAAAAAAGTAGTGCAGTCGGGGCGCAAAATCATCGGCTTCGACTTGAACGAAGTAGGCGGCGAATTTGAGTGGGACGGCAATGTGGGCGCACGCGCAGTGTATAAAATGATTGCGCTTTTAGGCAAAAGTCAGGGCATTGTGTAAAACACATTCTATATCGCACTACATTATACATTATACATTATACATTATACATTATCAAAATATAAATACATAATACCTTCCCTTGGAACCTAAGATTAAGATTGATCTCGCCCAAATTAGCGAAAAGAAAAAAACGCTTGAACGCGTAAAAGCCGAACTAAAACAAGAGTTTATCGGCATTGATTATATCATCGATGAGTTGATTGATTATATTCAAATTTGGTATTTGATGCCCGAAGTTTTGAGCCGCCCGATTATCGTGAACCTCTGGGGAATGACGGGCGTGGGCAAGACTGATTTGGTGCGCAAAATGGTGTCGAAAATGGATTATCAAGACCGATTTGCCGAAGTAGAATTGTCTAATTCGGACAGCGGCTCGATGGGCTATTATGGTTCGAGTGTGAATAGCATTCTAACAAATAGCAATTTGAATGATGGCAAACCTGCGATTGTCTTGTTCGATGAAATTCAGCGTTTTAACACGGTAACCCCTGACGGGCAGCCTGTTGTGAACACGCGATTTACCGATTTTTGGGAATTATTGAGCGATGGACGTTTGGCCAAACGCGGCGTGAAAGATGAAATCGACGATATGTTGGAGCGTTTTGTTTATGACTCGTTGCAACGAAAAAAGCGGAAATCGAAGCAAACGCCCGAAGAGCTTGCCGAAGAAGGCGAGGAGGATATGACTATCGGTATCTGGCAGGCAAAACGCTTGAAAAGCCTTTTCGGATTGGAAAAAGAGGTAAGCGAACTGGCGGAAA
>JBEEMU010000165.1:0-4369 GCA_041192485.1 Bacteroidota bacterium
ATTTTGGCTAAAAACAAGGCAAATTTTGAGTTCAACGCAGCGCGTTGTACGAAAAATTTAACGCAGTTTTTAGGCAAAAGACAAGCGAAATTGGCTCTACTTATTACTGACGCTTTCCTTAATCTTAATTTTAAAAAAAAAATGATGCGTAAACTATTTTTTCAATCCTCCTTGACTATTGCGATAGGAGTTGCCGCTTACTTTGTGGCCGATGCTTGCAGTTTTGGTGTTTCTGGCGAAGAGGCTCGGTACAGCATTTTTGATGCGAACACGAGTGATAATGCGGCCTTAGCACCGTTTTATTTTACCACCGATTTTATTTATAATATCGACAATTCGTCGGGAATTGAGCGAGCAACGAAGCAAAATGAAACGGAATGGGCGAAATATGCTGGGCTGTCTGACACAAAAGGCATTAACGATGTTGTTTATACTTGGGAGCCTACCAAAATGGATAAGTGGCTGAACGCCCTAAAAAAAGAGGGCAGTTATAGCCTGGCCGAAGGCGCAAATAATCCTTTTTTTACCAAAATAACGAAAGATAAAAACGTGGGCGTGGTGCGCTACCTTTTATTTGCAAAAAATTGTGAGCGAATCGGCCAGAAATATAGTGACGGCTGGGAAGACGTAAAACCATTGTCTTTTGCGGGTTACGATGCGAAAATTGCGGAAGCACGAAAATTATATGCCGCAGAAACGGATAAATTTTTGAAACAACGCTATGGTTATCAATTAGTTATGCTATTGCGCTATAAAGCCGACTGGCCTGCTTGCGTCAAAGCATTCGACGAATCGGTAGAGCCTTTCGGCAAAGAAAGTGTGGTGTATTGGTGGGCTTTGGCGCATAAAGCCACAGCAACTTATTTCACAGGTGAAAAGGAGAAAGCAGATTATTATTTTGCGCAAGTTTTCGCGCACGACGACTATAAAAAAGTGCGAATGAATAGAGGTTATGAAGCCACGAATGTAGAAAAATCGGTCACTTTTTGTAAAAATAATCAAGAAAAAGCGGCTCTTTATACCCTTGATGCCATACATTCGCCGGCAAGAACCTTGCAAAATTTGCAAAAAGTGTATGAATACACGCCCGAAAACCCCGATTTAGATGCGCTTTTGGTGCGTGAAGTGAATAAAATAGAAGACTGGGTGCTTACGCCGCGCATAACGGGCAATATGACAGCCAATGAGTCGGAAGCGCGTGAAGATGTGCCGAAACAACCCGATTCGCAAAATATTGATTATAAAATGTTGGAAATTGCGAATTTGAAAAGCGACGAGGCTTATACTGCAAAAGTATTTACTTGGGTAAAAGCGGCGGCAAGCAACCCAAAATTGCATAATCCATCGCTGTGGTATGTTGCAACCGCACACTTGGCTCTTATTTTGAATAACTCGACCGAGGCAAATGCGGCGTTGAAATTGGCGGAATCGGCTAAGGGGAAAACGCCTATTATTGACACGCAAATCCATTTGACGGGCATCATGGCGCGGTTGAATTTTGATAAAAAAGGCGGAATGTCGCACGATGACCTTTATAAAGACCTCGTTTGGATGCAAAAACAACGCGATGCTGCCGCTAAAAAAGCACCAAAGGACGAGGAATATACTCGAAATTCGGACTATAATAAATGGTTGATGGCCTTAGCAAACCGAGCGGATACCCAAGAAAATGTGACGATGGCCGCGCTGTTTTATGCACAAACCGATAGTTATGTAAGCAAAGGCTGGGCGACGGGTTATGTGAAGAATGACAGCTATATTTACTATTTGGATAAAAAAGGAACGACCGATAACGTGGAAGAGGTATTGACGATGATAAATTCGCCGCAAAAAGATAATTTAATAAAACTGCTCACCGATTCGTTAGGCAAACATGTAAACCGTTTAAAAGACGTTTTGGGTACGAAATACTTGCGCGAAGATAAGCTCGAAAAATCGGTGGCTGCCTATGAAACTATCCCGAAAGAGTGGTTTAAAGAGGCAAAATGCGGCTACACCATTTACGATACTTATTTAAGAAATGACCCATTTTGGGCAGGCATACAGGAAGGGAAAACCTTGCATTATTCGCGAAAAGGCTTTGTTTTGCGACTAATGGGCTTGAAAGACGAAGTGAAAGACCCGACAAAAAATCAGGCTTGGGCGCAATATCAGGTAGCGAATGGCTATTATAATATCAGCAGAAATGGCAATGCTTGGGCGCGGTCGCGCTATTGGAAAGGGAGCGATGAAGCGAATTATGCGCACGAAGACCCAAAAGACGAGGAGTATTTTCGCGCTACTCGTGCCAAAAAAGCGTATTCGGAAGCCGCAGAATTGGCGAAAGATAAAGCATTCAAAGCACTTTGTTTGCGCATGGTCGCCGAATGTGAATTGCAAGATTTGCACTATTCCTTTCTTTTAGGAAATAGATACGACCCAGAAGCAGAGAAGCAGGACAACAGCCTTTCGGCAAAAAAAACAACGACGGGTTTGGGCTTGAAAGCCAATTATCCTGAATATTATAAAAAACTATTTGGCGATTGTAGCGGCTGGGCATCGTTCTTGGCTCGCGGAAAGTAGCAAATACGGGCTTACGACAAACAGCCCTTCTCAAAACCAATTTCCAACAAATATAGCACTAAAAAAGAGGCGCACCAACAGAGAAATTTCTCTTGTTGATGCGCCTCTTTTTTAGTGCAATATTCCTATTTTTTCGCTTTTGCTTTTGGTTTCGCTTTTGCAACAGGTGCGGCTACTTTTGGCGCATTTTCATACGCTGTTTCTACGCGCAGCTTGAAGTCGGAAAAGGCGTTCATAAAGTTCATAAAGGCTTCGTAAGGCGAATCGTAAGGCGAGAAATATTTGTGTACATCGCCATCTGCCCAGTGTTTGGTACACATATAGTAGAAATGGTCGGAGGTTTGCAAATACTTCCAGTCGCGCTGAATATCGGCATCGTGTGTGCAGCCGCGTACTTTTTCTTCGAGCGTGTAAAGCGAATCGAAGGCATCGTCTTGAATGTCGTTGCCGAGCCACGCCGAGAGGTCGCGCTCCTCGTCAGCCCACGAAATCGTGTGCGGCACGTGCATACGGTCGACGGGCTGCAGCGCGTCGGCGGCTTCCGAAGGCGTAACAAACGAGTAGTTGCTGTCGGCAAATACGCGCTCGGGCAGGTAGCGCATAAACTCAAAAATGCCGGTTTCCTCCCATTGATGCTCGCCAAAGGTTTCATAATCCATAAAAAGATTGATAACTTCCTCTTCTTGCGGCACTTCGTTGAGCCAACCTACGAATTTTTCGGTAGTAAGCGGCCAGTCGCCCCAGGAGCGTTGCGAAAAGCGGAAGGCCATATCATCGCTCAATTTGAAGTTTTTGAGCAGCAATTTCAAGTTCGGGTTGCGGGCATTACAATAAGCATAATTCGGACTTCGCCAACCCAAAATATGCTTTGCGCCTTCGGTTATTTGGGCTTTATAGCCCATTTCCGCCACCATTTCGCCTATTTCATCGTTGTAAATGAGTTCGGTATTGCGGAAAACGGTCGGCGTTTGCCCGAAATAATGCTGAATCATTTTGCGGTGCGTTTCCACTTGACTGTGAAATTCTTCCTTGCTTTTCAGGGCAGAAAGTGCGTGCGAGTAGGTTTCGCTCAAAAACTCGACGCAGCCCGTTTTCGCTAATTCTTGGAACGAATGTAGCACATCGGGCGCGTACTCTTCACATTGCGAAAGGAAAACGCCCGACAGTGAAAACGCAAATTTCACTTTGCCTTCGTGCTGCTGAATTAACTCTAACAAGAGTTTGTTGGTCGGCAAATAGCACTTTTGCGCGACTTTGCGCATAATACTGCGGTTGGCATAGTCGTCCCAATAATAATGGTCATTGCCAATGTCGAAAAAGCGGTAATCCTTGATTCGGTAGGGCTGATGCACCTGAAAGTAAAAGCAAATTGCTCGCATATTGTGTATTTAATTATGAATTATAAAATTGTGTATTGATTACGGTTTAGTCCAATCTATTTTTATTACTGCTATTTCGTTTAATACTCTATTCAATATTTGTTGTTTTATACCTTTATTTGCTGTAAATAAAGGTTCGTAGTCTATCAAAGCACAGCGAGCAGCAAGCGCAAATGGCGCGGAAGGCTGGAGCATTTCGGTAATTTCTTGTACAATTAATTTTGTGGTTTCTGATCTGGGTTTTGATAAAAATCTACGCCTGCTAATTTTTTTAATTCGTCCACCTGTTTCTCATTAAGTGGGTCGCCGCTATTTTTAGGTCGAAAATGCTCTACATCAGATGCAACCGAATCGCCTTGTGGCAATTCGGTGTACCAACATTTGGGAATTGCGTGGCTTTTGGGTTTTAAACGCGGTTGTTTGGTTAA
>JBEEMU010000166.1:0-2647 GCA_041192485.1 Bacteroidota bacterium
GATTTCAAGGTTGTCAGTTCGGCGGTCAAATCGGCAATTTGTTTGCTTAGTTTTTCCAATTTAGGCTGGTCGTTTTCGCGCTTAATCGCTTCGCGCTCAATTTCCAATTGACGCACCTTTCGGCTTAGTTCGTCCAAGCTTTCAGGCAGACTATTCAGCTCAAGCCGCAATTTAGCGCAAGCCTCGTCTATCAAATCAATTGCCTTATCGGGCAGAAAACGAGCAGTAATATAGCGGTTAGAAAGCTCGGCGGCGGCAATTAGGGCTTCGTCTAAAATACGCACTTGATGATGCGTTTCATAGCGTTCGCGCAAGCCGCGCAAAATACTAATCGTATCTTCCACGCTCGGCTCGTCTATCATCACCGATTGAAAACGCCGCTCTAAGGCTTTATCTGTTTCAAAATACTTCTGATATTCGTCTAAGGTTGTTGCGCCAATAGTGCGCAATTCGCCGCGAGCGAGGGCGGGTTTTAAAATATTGGCAGCGTCCATTGCGCCTTGTCCGCCGCCTGCGCCTACGAGCGTGTGAATTTCATCTATAAACAAAATGATTTTTCCATCGCTTTTCGACACCTCATTCACGACCGCTTTCAAGCGTTCTTCAAACTCGCCTTTGTATTTCGCGCCCGCAATCAAGGCGGCCATATCCAAGGAGTAAACCACTTTTGAGCGCAAGTTTTCGGGAATGTCTTGGTTGACAATCCGCCAAGCAATGCCTTCCACGACCGCCGTTTTGCCCACGCCTGGGTCGCCGATGATAATCGGATTGTTTTTTTTGCGGCGACTTAATATCTGCAAAATGCGGCGAATTTCGTCGTCACGCCCAATAATCGGGTCTAACTTCCCGGCTATGGCCATTTCATTGAGGTTTACAGCATATTTTCGCAGCGCGTTATACTCGTTTTCAGCGCCTTGCGACGTGACGGTTCTGCCATTCCGCAACTCTTTAATAGCCCCCGAAAGCACCTTATCGTTTGCGCCAAGCTCGCGCAAGGTTTTAGCGGTTTTGTCGTTTCCGCCCACGATTGCTAATAGCAAGACTTCGGAAGCCACAAACTCGTCGCCTAACGATTTTGCCAGCTTTGCGGCATTCAAAATCGCTTTATTGGCATCACTATTCAAAAACTGCTGGTCAAAATTAGGCGTTTTCGGATAGGTTTGTATTTGCGCCAAGAGCAGTTCGTCCAATTTTTTGGTGTCAAGGCCTACCTTTTTCAGCAAAAAACCAATCGTTTGCTCGGTTTCAAGCAATGCTTTTACCAAGTGCGCCGTATCTACGTTGCTTTGCTCGTAGCCTGCGGCAATGTGTTGCGCCTGCGCAAGGGCAGCAGCGGCCTGTGTCGTGAAATTATCGAAAGTCATCTATCTGATTTTTAAAAATACAAAAATACATAAAATACATAGTAACTGTTTAGGTAGTTTGTGGTTTAAAGCGCGGAGAGGTTTTTTAAACGCAGAGCTTCGCAGAGTTTTCGCAGAGCTTCGTAGAGTTTTCGCAGAGCGGAGGGTTAAAAGAGGGCAAGAGGTGATTAAACTTCGTTTAAATCGCAGGCCTAAACAATTACAATACCTAAATCAAAAACGTATCCAAAGGCAATTATATTTTATTTTCGGTAAAAATGGCAGTTTTTAAAAGCAAATGCGACAGAATGACATTCCCTTTTTTCAGATTTTCTATCATAAACGACTATTCTGTCTTAGTATAGCTATTGCTATATTATAAGGTAAAACGCGAATTTAAATACATTTAATTTTGTTTTTTAAAAATATTCATTTTTTTTCAAAAAAAGTATAACTATTCTTGTTTTTTTCAAAAAAGAAACACTAACTTTGCATCATATTTAAGCTAATTAAACTAATTAAATTAAATAGTATAAACCAACTTTTTTAACAATCAACTCAATCTCATTTGTATTCTTATGAAGAAATTTATTTTATTCTTCACCTTTCTCATCGCCTCGATGACATTCTCTGTTGGTACTGTACAAGCAGCTTCGGCGGCTATCAGCACAACAGTTGCGCCAAAAACAACCGTTGACCCGAAAGCCGTTGTGAAAAAAGCAAAAAAAGCCGCTCGCGGAGGCGATAATGTAGCCGCAATTATTTGCGCCATTTTCATTCCACCATTAGGCGTTTACCTAAAAGAAGGCTCAATTACGATGCACTTTTGGATAGATTTACTTTTATGCTTTCTTTTATGGTTGCCAGGAATTATTTACGCGCTTTATATCGTTTTAACCTAAGAAGTGTTCAAAATAATAAATCTCATAATTCTTCAACAATCAACTCAACCTCACTTTTTTTTATGAAGAAATTTATTTTATTCTTCGCATTGCTCATCACCTCGATGACATTCTCGCTAAACAATGCACAAGCTGCATCATTAGCCGTTCAAACAACCGTTGCCCCGCCTGTTAAAAAAACAGCACCGACGAAAGACGAAGCGCAAATCCAGCAAGAACGCGCTGAAAAAATCATGAAATCACTTGGTATCAAAACTGCGGGCGGCGGCAAAAGCCAGCTTATCGCCTTGATTTTATGTCTTTTAGTAGGTATTATCGGCATTCACCGTTTTTACTTGGGCTATATCTGGCAAGGAGTAGTTCAATTATTAACCGCTGGAGTGTTTGGTATTTGGACACTAA
>JBEEMU010000167.1:0-6993 GCA_041192485.1 Bacteroidota bacterium
TTTGCTCGCAGCCGTTGTATGCTGCCTAGCGTTTACCGCAAACGCGCAAATCGTCAATATCCCAGACGCTAGTTTTCAATATGCGTTGGTAAACTCGAATTGTGTGGACACCGATGGCGATAATTATGGCGATGCTGATGCCGACACGAATAATGATGGCGAAATACAGCTATCAGAAGCGGCTGCGGTAACGTGGCTTAGCTTTAATTCTATACAAATAAGCTCGCTTGTTGGTATTCAGAGTTTTGTAAATTTACAGAATTTGTCTTGTCGTAATAATCAGCTAACTAATTTAAATGTCCAGGGTTTAACCAATTTATGGACTTTGGATTGCTATAATAATCAGCTAACTAATTTAAATGTCCAGGGTTTAACTAATTTACAGGCTTTGTCTTGCCCTTATAATCAACTAACTAATTTAGATGTCCAGGGATTAACTAATTTACAGACTTTATATTGCAATAATAATCAACTAACTAATTTAGATTTGCAGGGTTCAACTAATTTAAATTGGTTGTCTTGTAATAATAATCAATTGACAAGTATAGAAAATATACCGAACCATATAAGGAGCTTAGATTGCCATTCTAATCCAATAGCTTGTTTGCCTTTTTTGACTGCGGATAGTTTAACTATAAACGTATCAAACACAAATATTACTTGCCTACCGAATATTCCAGCAGGCTTACAACATAATACCCTCCCGCTTTGTCAAGCAAACAACGCTAACGGTTGCTTTGCTGCCGCTCGTATTTATGGCAACGCATTGAAAGCCACAAACTGCATAGCAAGTAGCACCATATTACCGAATTTATTGGTAGCCGCTACCAATACAGTTACAAATGAACAGTTTATAGCAACAACGAATAATGCGGGCTTTTATGAAATCGCTGTTCCGCTCGGTACTTATACGGTTGCGATGCTTGCACCGAATACCTACTGGACGGCTTGCACAAATGCGGCAACTATAACTATTACACAAAGCGCACAGCAAGCAAACCGCGATGTAGGTTTAAATGCTGTTGTGAATTGTGCCGATATGACGGTAAATCATGCTGCAACTACAGTAATGCGTCCATGCAGTACGGCGGTTTTGAATGTGCATTACCAAAATAGAGGCACAGAATTGGCTTTAGGAACTTATATAGAACTCGCGCTTGCGCCCGAATTGACGTTTGTAAGTTGCGCTCTGCCGACAACGCCGCTAGGCAATAACCGTTTTCATATTGAAACAGGCGATATTGACTTTTTACAAACAGGCGATTTTAGCGTGAATGTGTCGGTAGCTTGTACTGCTGTGCTTGGGCAGCAATTATGCACCGATGCGGAAATTTTCCCGCATACTTATTGCAACGTTCCTACAGCGTGGGATCATTCTGATTTAACGGTTTCGGGGCATTGCGTAGGCGCAAATCAAGTGCGGTTTATTATGCAAAATACAGGTACGGGCGCAATGACTGTACCACAAACCTATCGCATTATTGAAGACGATGTAATGATTCGCGGTGGACAAATTCAGTTAGCCGTAGGTGGTAGCGACTCGGTGACAATAGCCGCCGACCCAAGCCGTATTTATCGGATTATCGTGAACGAAACACCAAACAATCCTGCGGGAAATACGCAAGAAAGCGTCTTGATGTGGGGTTGCAATGGCATCAATTCGGCGATGCACTGGGGTTTTGTGAACCAGTTTTCGCTCAATTCGGGCAACGATTTTGAGCATCATTTATGCACACAAGTTCGTACTTCCTTTGACCCTAACGATATTTCGGCAGTTGCCACAGGCACACACGCACAACATTTTATTTTGAATGATACAGAGTTGGAATACACAATACGTTTTCAAAATACAGGCAACGATACGGCTTTTGTGGTGCGCGTTTTGGATATGTTGCCGCAAGAATTAGATAAAACAACGCTGCAAATAGGCGCATCGAGCCACGCAATGACTTACAAACTCAATGGAAACGGCGTTTTAGAGTTTTTATTTCAAAATATTCGCTTAACTGATAGCACTTCGAATGAAGCAAAATCGCATGGTTTTGTGACCTATAAAATAAAAACAAAAGCAAATCTCGCCACAGGAACCACGATAAATAACCAAGCGCAGATTTATTTTGATGTAAACATACCCGTTGCAACGAATATTTATACGCACACGATTGGCTACCCTGACCAGGTTTTTACAGCTACTTATGAGCCTTCGGAAGTGCAAATACCCGTGCATATTTCACCAAATCCGACAACAGGTACCCTAAGCGTAACTTTAGAACGTTTTGATGAATCTTATATGATTACAGTTATAGATGTTTTAGGGCAAACTGTTTTAACACAAAAACCAACGGAAACAACTACCTTATTAAACACTGAAAATTTGCCCGCAGGCAGCTATTTTATTCATCTTTTAGGTAGAAATAGTAAGACTTTTGCAAAATTTATAAAGCTATAGAATATACTAAAAAACGATTTTGCTTTAGCAGGGTCGTTTTTTTTATGAGTCTTAAATTTAAGGTTTTAAATAATTTAGCAATGCTTTTTCTCCGCCTTGATATTCAGGTTTTTTTCCACCGCAGCCTAAGCTACGCTCGTGTCTGCTTGCGCAAAAACGGCGGTATTTGCGTAAAGCAAAAACAGAAAAAAAAGCAAACTTTTCATTTTATTTAAATTATTCAAACACAGCACATACCAAATCCACATTATAACCTGTCGTAAAATCCCAGTTAACATCGATACAGTCTAAAATAATAAAATTATATTGGCTAAATGCGGCTTCAAAACGGCTATTATAATAAGCAATATACTGCTCATTTACATATTGTAGGTGTTTTTGAAGAACGGAATGGCAGGAACGTCAATAGAATTTGATGATGTTTTGAGGTACATACACAAATTCCAGGCGTGAGCGGCAATGCCAAGTTCGGTTAAAAAAACTTGTACCTCTTCTGTATTTTTTATTTTTGCGGGTATTTTCTCGGCAGCAAATTGCAATAAAACATTGCCTGTTTTAAAACCCAGTTTTTCTTGCGAATTTTGGATATTGTTCAATAGCTCACGGGGTGTTTTTTTGCTTTGTTGCACTAGGGCAGTTTTTTTCTGTACAGCAATAGCGCGGCTGTCTAAGGGACGCGCTTTTATTTTTTTAGACAGTTTAAACGGATTGTACATAAGTTATTTTTTAATAATAATATAATTTAAAAATAAGAGCATAATTAACTCTTAGTAAAAGATTTTTAATAATTTTTATTTTATCTTTAAGCGATATAAAACGCAAAGGTACGCTTTTTTGGTTATTTGACAAATTATGTCCCGCTTTTATTGCTAAAAAAGTAGTACCTTTGTGGGCGAAAAATGTTGAAATATATACGGTTTTAGTCAATAGACCGAACCTTTGTATTGTACTGCCTTAAGCGTCGTAGGGCATCAGTAGGTAGTAGTATATAAATAATCACGGTTTTGAAACCCTGTTAAATAAAGCACTCTGGGCTAATGATAACCGTGTTTATTTCGCCGCGGCACTTAATAATTAAATATTTTAAAAAAAACGAGATGCGTTTGTTCTATTACTTCATTTGCGCAACATTCGTTTCGCTATCAGCCTGCACTGGCGGCAAACTAAACCTTGCAGATGATAGCGATTTTGAGAAAATAGCAAAACTCGATGTGCCGATGCCGCCATCGAAAGCGGGCGACTGGCTGTCTATACACGCCGAAAACGGACAGACCTTTGAACAGTATTTAAGGGCAAACCCCGTGGAGCCTACCACCAATCAAAAAACGATTTATATTCTACCAATTGGTGATTTTTCGCCGCTTGAAGACAGCTTGACCAAACATACTGCAGAATATATTGGTTTCTTTTTCGGGCTGAAAACCACTGTTTTACCTGCCTTATCGACTAGCGTTGTGCCTGTAAAATACCGCCGCAAAAACCCTGACGAAGGGCACGAGCAATTCCAAACCACCTATATTTTAGATAGCTTGGTGCTGAAACGCGCTCCGAGCGACGCACTTGTCACGATGGCTATCACGAATATCGACCTCTTTCCGAGTGCCGCTTGGAACTTCGTTTTCGGGCAGGCTTACACGCATAAACGAGCTGGCGTGTCTTCTTTTTTTCGGTATAAAAAAGGCGCGTTGCACGATTCTACCTACGCCAAAACTTTAGAACGCCTTATCAGCACGTCTTCTCACGAAATAGGACACGCCTTTTCTATCAAGCACTGCACACACGCCGTCTGTGTGATGAATGGAAGCAATAGCTTGGAGGAAGCTGACAGCCGACCCAATTTACTATGCTCGGTTTGCCTCCGAAAACTATACTGGAACTTGGAGTTTAATAACACCGAGCGTTTACAAAATCTGCAAGCCTTTTTCAAAAAACACCATTTAACTACCGATTATCAAAAAATAACGCAGGTAATTAGTAGTATATAAATAATCACGGTTTTGAAACTCTGTTAAATAAAGCACTCTGGGCTAATGATAACCGTGTTTATTTCGCCGCGGCACTTATTGAAAACAATGGCGTGATTCACTAAATTTTTTGTCACAAAAAAGTCTTAATTCTTTTTTTATACTTAAAAAAACCTTTTTTCGCCCTAATATATAAAATATATACATACCTTTGCAGCCCCCCCAATAGAGTACACTAATACCTAAATAAATATGAAACAATTAAACTGGTTTTCTGCCCGTATTGCAAATAGCAGTACGGGGTTGCTTGCAGCAGCCTTGGCTCCCCTTTCTTGGGTCGTAGCCTTTTCCCTTTTATTTTTTAGCCAGAATGGGTTGGCGCAAGACATTCACCCTGTCTGTGGCTTCGACCATGCACACCAAGAAGCAATGGCTTTAAACCCCGACTTCGCGGCGCGAGTGGCTGCTTATGACCGCACATGGCTTGAAAAGGCCGCACATACTGGCGGCGAAAAAAGTATGACCAATACGGTCTATACCATTCCCGTTGTTTTTCATATTATGAATGTCGGAGAACCCGTTGGAACAGGCAGTAACCTATCGGTTGCGCGAATTGATGCGACCATGGATTATTTAAATGCTGTTTTCAGCAAATCGGCGAGTATCAGCCCTGCCCGTGGCGGCGAAGATATTGAAATACAGTTTGCCTTAGCCACGCACGCCCCCGATTGTAGCGCCACAACAGGCATCACGCGCCACGATTTTAGCAGCAATGCCAATTATGTAGCTAACGGTTTGCAACGGGTAACCGCCAATGGCATACCCGACACCGATGTTAAAAACGCTATACAGTGGGATCCCTCTGCGTATATGAATGTCTGGGTTGTGGGTAAAGTAGATGGCTGGAATGGCTTAGTAGCAGGCAGCGGCGTAGTAGGTTGGGCAACCTTCCCTGGCGGGTCGGCTGCTACTGACGGCATTATTATGATGGCCGCATTCACAGACACTAATCAAGCAACCCTTTCGCACGAAGCGGGGCATTATTTGAATTTATACCATACCTTTCAAGCACCTTCTGGCTCTTGCCCTACGGCGGCCGACGACGACAAAATAAGCGACACCGAAGCCCATTCTCTGCGCGGCGATTATGCATGTGGCTCGTCTTTAACGAATAGTTGCCATGGCAATTTGCCCTATAACGTAGTAGAAACGGTAGGAGGTACGCAACTGACGGTACTCAATAACTATATGAACTACGCTTCGCAAACGTGTACGGTCATGTTTACACAGGGGCAAAAAACGCGGATGCGAGCAGCTTTAGAAACGCTCCGACCTGGCTTGCTATCTTCCTCGGCATTTATGGCGGCGAGTAGTGCGCCTATAGCAGGCTGCACCGTCAATGCGCCCGGAGGTTTGGGTACGGGAAACTATTTTGGGATAGCCCGCACCGTATTAAACACGATAGATGTAGTAAGTGGCAGCTCGCTCGATGACGGCAATAATTATAGGGATTATACATGCACTCATGCGACAACTATGACTATTGGCACGGCTTATAGCGCGAGTATTACGCCTTATTTTATCAATTGGCAGTATCTGAAAATGTGGATTGACTATAATAATGACGGCGACTTTTTAGACGCAGACGAAACGGTTTTAGCAGGGGTAACGAGTGGTGGAGCTATTATTTCGGCTAGCATTACGCCGCCTGCTACGGCTGTTGCCAATATGCCTTTGCGAATGCGTGTCAAAGCGGAATATGACGGTTGGGAAGCCTCTCTGACCGATATGTCTTCCTGTAGTTTTATTGGTGCAAATACAACTTATGGCAACGGCCAAGTGGAAGATTATACCGTTACTTTGCTCTCGCCTTATATTTCTACGGCATATACCGATATCACAAGCTGCCCAACCGTCGGACTAACTACCGAAACAACCGTAGGCAAGGGAAATGATGTGACAAATTGGTCGTGTGGCGCAAAAACAGGAAACGATATTGCCTACCGCATAAATTTGCCCACGGGCGCAACCAAATTATTCGTCGATGTCAGCAATTTATCGGCTCCCATTGATGTAATATGGCTAAACACCTCCAACCTTCCATCGGGTTGTGTGTCGTCCACGCCTTTATCGAGCGGCACGCCCTGCCAATTAGAATACACCGTAGCAGGCGCAGGCACCTATTATTTGGTCATAGACCATAGCAATGCCAGCGATGTAACCTATGATATTCGCTTCGGCGCAATGACAGGCACTGCCACGATTCCTGCTATAAGCGATACTCGCGGAACGTGGGACTTGGAGCCGAGTGTTTGTGAGCCAACGATGTTTAAAAAAGCCACAACGGTTTTATATAATGGCGTAGCTCAAACTTTTCCGCTCACGTTATCGCCGCTAAACAGCGCAGGCGTACTTTGCACGAAAGTGTTTTTTCAAAATACAACAGGACAAGAAGGACTAAAAACCGCTTCGTTCAATTATGGCACCGACCTCACGGCACTCTCGCTCGTAAGCCCAACATTAGCAGGCGCATATAATACAGGCACTTGGACAGCCACGCAAACAGGACAGGTGGTAACG
>JBEEMU010000168.1:0-3532 GCA_041192485.1 Bacteroidota bacterium
GAAACATATTTGCCAACAAACCACCTCATTATTCCAGTAGATACGGCAGCTGCACGGAAGTCGGGCGCACTTTTGCCAAAAGATAGCGCATTGACGAGCTTGCCTTTCACGCTTAACAAGCAGTATTTAATAAAAGACGAAGTGGCAATTATGGACATCATCGCTTCGAACCTTTGGGAGCGTCCGATTTATTTTGCCGTTACTTGTACTCCCGACAAATTGCTTGGCTTAGGCCAATACACACAATTAGAAGGCTTGGCATTGCGTCTTGTGCCTGTGCGCTCGCAAGGTCGCGCCGAATTTGGCGGCATGATGGGCGCGGGGCGCGTTGCCGAAAATAAGATGTTTGAAAATGTGACTAAGAAGTTCAAATGGGGCAATTTCAATACGAAAAAAACGTTTATTGATAAAAGCTTCATGCCAAGCATCGTTTCTACGCGCTTCGCCCTCTTGCGCTTAGGCGAACACTTATTGGAGCAAGGGCAACCCGAACGCGCTGTAAAAATAGTGGACACTTATTTGGAAGCCTTCCCGAATACTAATTTCCAATATGATTACAATACGGCTTATTTCTTGAAAATATATGCCGACGCTGCTGGCTTGGGCGACAATAACGTGAATACTTATAAAGCCGTGCCTGCCTTGCGAGCCAAATTGGAGCAATTTAGCGGCAAAGCAGAAACCATAGAAAAGCTCAAAAAACAGCTTTTGATATTGGCAGAGGAAACCGCAATTATGCGCAAATTCTACACAAACCCTGCCGTTGCGATGTATTATGCAAGCGATTTGGAGCGCATCGACGGCTATCATGGGCAAAAAGGCGAGGTTAGAGCGGGCGCAAAAGACCAAATAATCCGTATTGCCGAACAAATCGGAGAAGCCGAATTTACGGAAAAAATTAAAACGAAATTAAAATAGCAACTGTTTAGCAGTCCTTTTTTGCTGTGGACACTTAAAACCATCAAGTGTATAAGATTTTATATGCTTGATGGTTTTTCTTAGGAAAAAAATCATTTTGGTTAATCAGTTCATTTTATTTCTAATAAAAAACAGTCTCTAATAAAAAAAAAATGTCTAATCAAAACTGGGTTTCATCGTTAATCGACAAGTGTGAGCCAATAAAGCCTGACAATTTATATGAAAGTAAGTTGATAACCCAAACCTATTCACGCGACGAATGGGTTAATAAATTATTCACTACACCCTAATTATTTTCATTTACTATACTATGATGATACCTATGATTTATTTTTTGAAAATGCGAGCAAATGTAGCCTTAAACGGCGATATTCAATTAGCCGAGCGAGAGGTACGCGCCCTTTTTGAAACATATAGCTTGGTCGGTAAAGGCGATACGGAAAAAATAGAAAAGCTGCTGCCCATTAGCCAAAATCAACTATTGGCGCATACAAGAAACGATTTAGTTATTGGTTTTATTGTTTCTAATCCCAAAGTACCCGTCTGCGAAATAATCAATCAGCTCTCTTTTATTCAAGAAATTTGGGGAGCAAAAAATGAAGCTATAAATGAATTATATGCAATACAAACGAAAAAATGTATTTGTTTAATCCCTTTTCTTGCGATGTCAGAATTTCTTTCTTATGCAGAAAAACCAAGTATTGCGCTGGTTAGACAAATTTTATCAACAGCCGTTTTGGAGGTAGAAAACCCGAAAATAAGCAAGCTAATTTGTAAAGCTAACACTTCAACTCCTCATGTACATGGGCTGCATACTTATAAGGCAAAGTTTTTTCCGCATTTCGTTCGCGGATTAATTGTTTCGGAAATAGAGCAAAAAAACCGTAGTCAAAAAAAATAGTAGATCCTTTTGTAGGCAGCGGGACTACGTTAATAGAAGGGGCCTGCTTAGGGTTTCAAACCATCGGAATCGACATCGATAAATTATCTTGTTTGATTGCGCAAAGTAAAATAGATGCATTCGAACAATCCTATAGCTCCATACAAAATAGTGTTGTAAGTATTTACACGAATAATGCGAAAAAAAATGGACAATACGAATTTCCTAAACATATTGCCCGTAAATTTGAGCGAAATGATATTATTACTGAACAAAAAGAATATGAACAAAACATTGCCTACTCTAACCTATTACCAAGATATAAAAAAAGCATTAGAAGATAGTTTTCGTATCTTAAAAAAGGGAGGGAAGGCTGTTTATATTATTGGGAAAGAAACTGTGTTTTATAGGTCTAAAACAAGAGAAGTTCTTTATAGAGTCGAATGCGATGTTATTTTCAAAGAAATTGCTTTAAATACTGGTTTTCAAATAATAGAAATAGTAGATATCGAATTGGACAAAAAAAATAAAAACGCTCGCCCACGCTCATTAGATAAATACTATGAAAGCGCCATAATTTAAAAAAAATAACACAATATTAATTCTTTTTATATTAAATTTAAAAAATGCAATATACTGCCGACGAACTAAACGACGTACTCGAGTGGCTACACAATCTCGAAGAAGACGCGCTTACCGCAATTATCGATAAAATTGCCGACGAAAACCCGCACCTTTTGGGCTATGTGATGTCCGACGATGCCTTGATGCTCGGCGAAAACGAAGCGGAAGTCATTTTATTTATCGCCGTCGTTTTCTACAAAACCGTAGAACGCAAATTAGGCCAAGTGGAAGCTATCAGCGAAGAAGCGATAGACCAGTTGCAAGACGCAAACTGGCAGCTTTTTGAAGACGCGGAAAACAAAAAGCCCGCAGAAATGGCAGAATATGTCAATGAGTTAGTAGAAAAACACGCAGAACCCGAGTTTTTATACTATATCTTAGATGCCTTAGAAGAAGAAGAGAGCGACGAAGACGACTTGGGCATCGAGGAAAGCGCGAAAGTGCCGATGTTTGTCATGCTTAAAACTGTTGCAGACGCATTATTAGACTAATTTTTCAATAAAACTGCTTCCAAATCCGTTTTTTCACTTTATTTGAGGTGATTAGAGATTTGACAAAAAGGTGCGTTAAAAAATAAAAAAAGTAAGACTTGGCGCGAAAATGGTAGTATATTTTTTGTGAAAAAAAATGCAGAATCCTACAGCCAAGCCTTACTTAGTTTAGAAGGCAGCAAAGTTCTTGCCAATTTTGTGATGGCAATCGCGAGCGACGTGAACGCTCGGAGTATTGTGGACTACAGCGAGAGCGCGGTCTTCCACTATCAATATAGTAGCATTAGTCAGCTGTTTATCCGCATTATAGCGGGCGAGGAGGCAAATGTAGCGAAATTTATGGCTGCGGCGGCGGAATTTGTACGGCTGTGGATGAGTAAAGTTCCCGATTTTGCGGTAAATAATGTGGTGCGGACAGCCTTAGATTGTACGCCTGTAAAAAAGCCGCATAGTGCCTGTTTGAAGGATAAACAGTATGTTTATACGGTAAATGAGACGATAAAAGGGAATAAACCGATAGAAATCGGGTATTTATTGTCGTCCTTGAATATTGGCTTTTCGCCGAACTGGAGTGTAATTGCGAGTTTGTTGCGTGTAAAAAGTGATGAGTCGGCAGTTT
>JBEEMU010000169.1:0-9989 GCA_041192485.1 Bacteroidota bacterium
TATTTAAGCCCGATTTACTGTTTTTAGATATAGAAATGCCGATAATGAATGGTTTTCAAGTGCTTGACGCAATTCAACCCTTAAATCCGCACCTTGTATTCACCACCGCTTACGACCGCTACGCCGTCAAAGCCTTCAAATACAGTGCCGTCGATTATCTATTAAAACCAATAGATAGCCAAGAATTGATAGCCACGATAAACCGTATTTCGCCAAGTAAAACCATCGTTCCGCAAGTAGAGCATTTGCGGCAACAATTAGTATCGCGGATGCTGACCGATAAAATAGCCCTGCCCTCCGCACAAGGCTATTCTTTCGTCCCCATCAACAACATTTCCTATTGCGAAGCCGACGACTGCTATACGCACGTTTATTTGGCAACGGGCGAGCAATATCTTATCACTAAAACGCTCGGCGATATTGAGGAAATACTCGCCGAACAAGGTTTTTTTAGGGCGCACCGCCAGTTTTTGGTCAATTTGCAACATATTAAAGCCTTTGTGAGGGGCGACGGCGGCTATATCGTGATGCACGACGGGAAAGATATTAGCATTGAGCGTAGCCGAAAAGAGGAGTTTACAAAGCTGTTTCTTAAATTATAACCATATTATTATAAAACAATCTATGATTAGTTACAATCCGAAAGAGTGGCTTTCTTTTATCTTTCAGTTTCATAAAGCCGATACTTTCCGCAAACTCTTTCCATTAATCATTATAGTAGGTGTTTACACCGCCATTATCGCCTATTTAGAGCTGCACTATTTCACTTTTGACAAAGATTCCGCCTTGCGCAATATCTCTGTACTTCACTCATTGCTGGGTTTTGCACTAAGTATGCTGCTCGTTTTTCGCACAAACACCGCCTACGACCGATGGTGGGAAGGTCGCCGACAGTGGGGTTCGCTCAATAATTCGAGCCGCAATTTAGCGATAAAATTAGACGGACTCTTAGCTAAAAACGATATAGCAAATCGCGCCTTTTTTGCTGCGGTAATAGGCAATATTGCAGTTTCATTAAAAAATCACTTACGCCATAAGTTTATTCCCGAAGAATGGAGCAACGTTGAAGGTTATTCCATAGAGCAAGCGTGTGCTTCAAAAAATTTGCCGATAGCATCTATCAATATTCTATTTAAGAAATTGATAGACCTGAAACAGCAAGGCATCTTAAACGATACTCATTTACTCCTTTTAGACAACGATTTGCGCGTTTTTAGCGATACAATTGGTGCTTGCGAGCGGATAAAAAACACGCCTATCCCTTTTTCGTACAGCGTTTTTTTAAAAAAATTCATCTTTTTGTATGTGATGACCCTACCTTTCGGGTATGCTTTTACACTAAATTGGTATGTTGTCATCGTCGTTATGCTTATTTTCTACGCTTTGGCCAGCTTGGAGTTAATTGCCGAAGAAATAGAAAATCCGTTCGGTACCGACCCGAATGACCTCCCTCTCAATAAACTTTCTGATGGTATCCGCTCACTGACTACGCAGATATTACAGGACGAATTGTAGGGCAGCTTAAAGGGACGACTGCGACACCCGCAGTGTCGCAGCATCTACAACCTACCTACAATCCTAACCAATAATTAACTTTTAAAACAATGGCTTTACTTTTTGGGCTAAAAACATCGCTTTCATAATTATCCGTATAAACTAGATATACATCAGACATTGGTTTGAACCGCCATTGTATCCGCGAATTGATATTAAAGTTTTTAGCTTGCGTGTTATATTGTAAAAAATTAGTTAAGAATAAGTTTCTATTAAATGAAAATTCCATTCTTGCGCCAAGCAGCGTAATTTTCTCATTTTTATAAAAAGATTCGGTATAGGTCAAAAAATTCTGTTCGGCATTGATGCCAAATGCCCCCCAAGGCTGAACGCGAAAATTGAAATCAGCTTTATAGTTAAAATAATTGGCAGCATAATAAGTTCCATAGTTTATTTCGCCGCTTCCGTAAATTACCTTTCGCGCATTTGTGGTGTAGTTTGCCCCAATATTGCTATAATTATACTCTTTTTTTGGCAGCGTATTTGCGCCAATATCCGATGAAAAGGGCAGCGATACAAAATTATTTTTATAAAAAACTTTCCCAATATTCCCATTTCGCCACGTTAAAAAGCCTGTTAAAACGGTGCTTCTATCGCTTATTTGCGATAAATCGTTGGTAAAATAGAGTTTTTGCGCAAATTCGGGGCCATAATATAAAATACTGCTCTTTGCATTTTTTGGGAAAAATAAATAGCCAACGCTTTGCGCAGAGCCATAAAAGCCGCGCTGCACGACGGTTTTTGTATCGGCATTAACTTGCGATAAGCGCGGCACAAATCCCGTGGACGGCGTGTATCCTTCACCTATACGCTCAATATTGGCATTGCCATACCATTTTGGCCCCGCATGACTAAGGCTAACAGCACTCGTAAACGGGTTATTTGTATTTCCAAAGGCATTGAAAACGTAGTGGAAAAACGCTTTTCCGCTCCATCGACTATCCTTCGCAACATACCCAAATTCGCCGCCCACTATTCTATTAAAATCGCTGCTTTGCCAAGCGAGGTTTTTATCGAATGCTTGGCGATTGATAGCAAAAAGCGTGACCGTTGAATTGCTTAATACATTGCGTTGAATAGCGGCAACCGTGTAATTTTGCCCCTGTGTTTTTAGTAAACTATCGGCGGCTGTTTCTACAGCAAGGGTATAAATGCGCGTTTTAGCATCTATTTTGCCGCTTAGTTTTGCCCCTAAATAAATAGGAACCGACTGCCCTTTTGACAAACCAATATTGCGCGAAAAAAATGGACGCGCATTATCATTTCCTAAAAAAGACGTAATATCGGCGTTTTCGGTGAAAAAAGTGCGCCTTTCAGGAAAGAATACATTAAATCGGTCTAAATTCGTGACTTGTTTATCTACTTCTACTTGCGAAAAATCGGGATTGATAGTCAAATCCAAATTAAGCGAACTTCCGATGCCTATTTTGGCATCAATTCCGCCGTTATATTGGCCTTTTATCGTCGAACTTTTTGTAAAATTGCTCACAAAAGCACCGCCCGTGAGGTATGGATTCAGCACGATATTCGCGCCTGTCGGCGGCAGTTTGCCCTCAAAAACGAGTTTGCCTTCGTAAGCCAAATTAGAAACATTGATGCCTCGCGGAATTGCGGACCAAGTAGATTGCTCGTTGCGTTTGAGGTCTTGCCGCGCAAAATTGATGCCCCAAGTAGCAATAGCAGGATTATAGCGCAAACTGCGGAACGGAATAGCGAGTTCGGCCGTCCAGTTGCTTTCGTTCCCCCCCTCGTTCAGCTTCGTTTCCGATTGCCAAACTTGGTCCCAGATAGTTGTGACCCCATCAACGCCGCCATTCGAAATTAAGCCTTCGCGCTGCACTCCGGCGGGGCTAACGGTGAAGTTGAAGCCATTTATTTTGTCGGCAGTTGGGTCGAGAGCTATCGCAAAACAGTCCGTGTTTGTGATACTAAAATCCCGTTTTAAGGTTTGTTGCACCGTGTTTCCTGGCAAATCGTCTTTGCAAACAACGCCTATATAAATGAATTTATCATCGAATAAAAGGCGAACTTCCGTTTTTGTTTTGGCGAAAGCCGTATCATTCGGGAACGACCGCCAAAAACCAGCGGCAATCGGAGCTGTTTTCCATGCAGCATCGTCCAAATTTCCATCTATAATCAAGGGTTTTTCGGTACGAAGTGCGTGTATTTCATGTGCGGTCGTTGGTTGTCCATGCAATTTTGCGGTTGTTTGTAAAAAAACAGCCGAAAGAGCGGCCCAAAAAGGGCATTTTTTTATAAAAATCATCTATTATTCCCTTTTAGTTGATAGGTTGAAAAGTTAAGTCGATTTAGGAAAAGCCCTGAAATTAAAGAAGCGAAGCGACAACCAACAGTTTTGTCAGTTATTGCTTCGCTTCTCTCTTATATTCTTCTACTTATAGGATACGTCCATATTCTTCTACTTAGGATACGTCCCTAAACTAAGGCTAATTGCAGAACTTCGCTCATTTGCGTTACATAATGGAAGGTTAAACCAGCGATATAATCGGCTTGAATATCTAAAATATGGCGTTCGTTTTGTTTACACAAAATAATTTCTCTCACGCCAGCGCGTTTTGCGGCTAATATTTTTTCCTTAATTCCGCCGACGGGCAACACTTTTCCGCGCAGTGTTATTTCGCCTGTCATGGCCAAATAAGGTTTCACTTGGCGGTTTGTTAGGGCAGAAGCGATTGCGGTTAGCATCGTAATGCCCGCCGAAGGGCCGTCTTTTGGCGTTGCGCCTTCGGGTATATGAATGTGAATGTTTTTTTGTTCAAAAAGCTCGTAATCGATGCCAAATTTTTCGGCATTTGCTTGTAAAAAACTAAGTGCTGTTGTGGCCGATTCGTTCATGACATCGCCAATATTCCCCGTAAACTTAAAGTTGCCTTTGCCTTTGCTCAACGAGGTTTCGATGTATAAAATATCGCCTCCGTTGCGGGTCCAAGCCAAGCCGACGGCAATTCCGGGTTGCGTTTCAACGGTATAAACTTCTGCATCGTAATATTCGGGGCCTAAAACGCGGGTTACTTCGCTATAAGTAATGGTGGGTTTATAGGTTTCCTCTAAGGCTACTTTTTTGGCAGTTGCGCGGCAAAGTGCTGCAATACAGCGGTTTATCTCACGAACGCCTGCTTCCCAGGTATAGCGTTGAATAATGTCAGCCATCACTTTTGGCGGTATTTTCAATTGTGCAGCTTTTAAACCGTGTTCGGCCAACTGATGCGGCATCAAGTGGCGTTTTGCGATTTCCAACTTTTCCTCAATGGTGTAACCGCTAAGGCGAATGACCTCCATGCGGTCTAAAAGCGGTTCTTGAATGCCTTCGAGCGAGTTTGCCGTAGCGATGAATAAAACTTTGCTTAAATCGTAATCTACATCTAAGAAGTTATCGTGAAACGTCGAGTTTTGCTGTGGGTCTAAAACTTCGAGCAAGGCATTTTGTGGGTCGCCGCGGAAGTCGCGCCCGATTTTGTCAATTTCGTCTAAAACAATGACGGGATTGTCGCAACCCGACTTTTTTAGTGCTTGAATGATGCGGCCAGGCATCGAGCCTAAATAAGTGCGGCGATGCCCTCTAATTTCGGCTTCGTCGTGTAGTCCTCCCAAAGCAATTCGATGGTATTTGCGGTTTAAAGCGGAGGCAATTGACTGTCCGAGCGAGGTTTTACCAACGCCAGGAGGGCCAACTAAACACAAAATAGGGGCTTTCATGTCTTTTTTGAGTTTCAAAATCGCCAGATGCTCCAAAATGCGTTCTTTTACCTTTTCTAAACCAAAATGATCGAGGTCTAATATTTTTTTAGCTTTCGCCAAATCAAAATTATCGTCGGTCATTTCGCCGAAAGGCAAATCAACTAAGGTTTCCAAATAGTTCAATTGAATACCGTAATCGGGTTGCTGCGTGTTCATGCGGCGGAGCTTACGCAACTCTTTCGCAAACTGCTCTTGCGTGGCTTTACTCCATTTTTTTGTGGCAGCACGTGTTTCTAGGTCGTCACCTTCGCGCTCATTTCCTTCGCCTAATTCGTCTTGTAGCGTTTTTAATTGTTGCGATAAATGGTATTCGCGCTGCTGTTTATCGAGTTCTGTGCGGGTTTTTTGCTCAATTTCTTCGCGCAATTCTGCTAATTTCAATTCAATTTGCAGTTTTTTCAATACTGCTTCGCCACGTTTTTGAATGTCGTCTATTTCCAAAATCCCTTGTTTCTCATAGCTTTCGCAATTGAGATTAGCGGCGGTAAAGTGAATGAGAAAATAAGGCGAATCTATATTTTCTATCATACCAGCGGCTTCGTTCGGAATATTTGGCGAAAGCTCGATGATGGCTTTGGCTTTTTCACGAATCAGGCTAATGGTAGCCTCCATTTTCTGCTCATTTTTAGGGAGTTTATCTGGTATTTGCATGACATCGGCGCGTAAAAAAGGCTCTTTTTGCGTGACCTTTCCCATAAGAATACGCTTACGCCCTTGCAAAACGGCAGTTGTATTACCATCGGGCATATTAAACATTTTGGCCACTCGCGCCAAGGTGCCTATTGCAAACATATCTGTAGCAAGCGGGTCGTCCACGTCGGCATCAACTTGGCCAAAAACGGCAATTAGTTTATTTTCGGCGAAAGCCGCTTGAACTGCTAACCGCGATTTATCGCGTCCGACGGTTATCGGCGCAATGAAACTTGGAAATAAGACGGTGTTCCGCAACGGAAGAACGGGATATTCGCCATCGGGAGCGTCGATATTATCGTCGTCGTCGTCCATCTCGTCACTTTCAAATGGAAAGGGTGGCATATCTTCCATATCTTCCATCCAGTCGGGAAGCTCTATTTTTATTCCTATTTTATCGAACATTTTTGTTTTTTTAATCGTATTTTTTTAATCGTATTTCTTATGTTTCTTATGTGGTTCAAAATAAAATCGACTTAACTTTTCAATCTATCAATCAAAAGGGAATATATTTAGGAGAAGAGAGGAGAGGAGAGGAGAGGAGAGGAGAGGCGTTTTATTGTTTTCGATAAGACATTGTAAAGCTATTCCACTTCATTTTCAACACGCCGACGACGGCTTCGTTAAAGATATTTTTAGACATTTTAGACGTGCCTTCGATGCGGTCGGTAAAGGTGATAGGAACTTCTTTTAAGCGAAAACCTAAGGAGCGAGCGGCAAATTTCATTTCTATTTGGAAAGCATAGCCTACAAAGCGAATTTTATCGAGGTCTATTGTTTGCAATACTTTATTGGAGTAGCAAACGAAGCCTGCGGTCGGGTCAATTATCCACATCCAAGTAACTAAACGGACATACACTGAGGCACCATACGACATCATCATACGGTCTAAGGGCCAGTTTTCGCAGCGTCCGCCGCGCACATAGCGAGAGCCTATCGACATATCGGCTCCGCCATTCGCACAGGCATCTAACAGACGCAATAAATCTTTTGGATTATGCGAAAAATCGGCATCCATTTCAAAAATATAGGCATAATTACGGGTAATTGCCCATTTAAAACCGTGGATATAGGCTGTCCCTAAGCCGAGCTTGCCCGTCCGCGTTTCTAAAAACAGGCGATTAGCAAACTCTCGGTGCATCAAATTACGCACAATATCGGCAGTTCCATCGGGTGAACCGTCGTCGATAATAAGTACATCGAACGGCTTTTCAAGAGAAAATACCGCTCGAATGATGTTTTCAATATTCTCCCGCTCATTCTAGGTGGGAATGATGACTAGGTTCTTTGTCAAAATAGATGGCTACAATTTAATCGAGCGCAAAAGTACGGCTTTTTTGTTTATTATTATAATAACACAAAATAATAAAGGTGATTATTTATATAGAATGCCTGAAGTTGTTTGAAATGCGTAAAGTTTTATTTAATTTTTAGTGAAATACCACGTTTGTTAGCAGCAAAAATGCTACTTTTGCGTTCCGTAAGGATAAACGCTGGTTTGAAAGCAGCTTATTTAAAACAATTTAAAATTTAACATGAAAAAAAATCTCTTGTTCGCTACGAGCGTACTTTTTTGGGGACTCTCGGTTAGTCTTGCATTTGCACAAATAGACAAAGGTGATATTGCGATGAAAGCAAACAAATATGACGAGGCTTACATTGCATTCGGAAACGCAGTAAAGGCGAATCCGAAAGATGATGTTGCGCTGTTGAAGTTTGGCGAAGCCGCTTTGGCCACCGATCAATACAGCGATGCGATGGAGGCATTAGACCGAGCGATTGAGCTCAATCCGAAGAACGCAATGGCTTACTATCGTCATGCACAGCTCTCGCAAGTATTGGAGCGGAATGACGACTGTTTGAAAGACCTTACTTCGGCTATCGAAAATGATGGCACAAAACCCGAATTTTATTTGTTTAGAGCAAGTATTTTTCTCGGTGCAAGTTTGAATGACCAAGCTATTGCCGATTTTAATTCGGCGATTGCGAAAGGTGTGAACAAACCCGAAGTGTATTACAATCGAGCTATCGCCTATTATCAGGCTGGCAAATTGCAGGAGGCTCGCAAAGACTGCGACCAAGCCATTCAAATGGATCCAAATTCGGCAGAGCAGTACATCATGCGCTCGCAGTTGCGCCTAACCGATTTTGATTTAGACGGCTCGTGCGCCGATGGTAAAAAAGGCTTGGAGCTAATGAAGCAGCCCTTTAACGATACCTTGATGCCTTATTGCAACAACCGCACTTATAATACCTATATGCAATTAGCCGTCGAGTTTGAGCAAAAACAATTGTTTGAAGCGGCAGCAAAAGGCTATTCGAAGGCCTTGCAGGTAGCACCCGATTCGTTTCAAGTGTATGTTAGCCGCGGCGCAATGTATCAAAATTTACAACAATACGACAAAGCGGAAGCCGATTATAAGTTGGCAGAGCAGAAAGGCATTAAAAACGAACTATTATTTTACAATTGGGGCTTGATGAAGCTTTTGTTGAAAGATTATGCCAAAGCAAAAACCTGCTTCGATAAGGTTATTGAGAAGGTGCCGAATGAAGCGGGTATCGCCAATATTTATTTCCAACGCGGTTTTTGCAAAAAAAATTCGGACGATTTGAGTGGCGCATTGGCCGATTTCAATACCGCTATTCAGAAAGATACTGCACAGTATGCCGCTTATGCGCACCGCGCTTATATCGAAATTGCGAAAAAAGAGTTTGCGAAAGCGAAGGCTGATGCCGAAAAATCTATTCAGATTTTCCCAGATTATGCTTATGGCTTTTTGATGCGAGCGCAGTCGAAAGTAGCCTTGAAAGAAACTGACTTTTGCGACGATTTCACTCGCGCCCACGACTTAGGGGCAGAAGAAGCCGAGGAAGCCAAAAAACTATATTGTAAGTAGGAGAGGGGTTGATATTTTTTTCATCGCTTGCCAATTGCATAGCATTGGCAAGCGGTTTTACTTTTTACTAAAAAATAATTATCGAAAAGCAGCCATCTGCTCCTTTTTTTTATTTTTTAAGGCGTTAAAAACGAATGATTTATGGCGTGAGTTGCCGCCGAAAGACTTTGTCTAAAAATGGGCAAGTTGAAGCCCTAATACCATGATTGCCCAAAAAACGTGTATTTACTTAACATAATATAAATTATAGAACTTTTACATCAATCACATCAACCCCCCAAATATTATATATTATACGGTCATATACATCATATATTCGCATACAAGTTGGCACTATTATTATAGGTGTTGGTATCTTGGTTCTCAAGTTTGTGGCTTATTACCTTACAGGCTCGCAGGCCATTTTTACCGATGCCTTGGAAAGCATAGTAAACATTGTTGCTGGTTTTTTTGCTTTCTTTTCCCTGTATTTGGCGAATGTCCCGAAAGACGAAAATCACCCTTATGGGCATGGCAAAATAGAGTTTATTTCGGCGGGTATTGAAGGCAGTTTGATTGCGGCGGCTGGTTGTTATATGATTATAGAAGTTTTATTAACTTTTTTTAACAGAGAACCTCTTAAATCATTAGATAAAGGCTTGATAATCATTTCTTTAACTGGTTTTATAAACTGGGGAATGGGGTTTATTTTGATAAAATTGGGAAAAGAAAATCGTTCCCCTACCCTACTCTCAAACGGAACGCATTTGCAAGCCGATGCCTATATGACTATCGTTTTATTATTGGGTCTGCTGTTAGTTTATGTTACGGGTTACACCATTTTAGACAGTCTTTTGACGGTTATTTTCGGCGGTTTTCTCATCGCTACGGGTGTCGGGATTGTGCGCAAGGCGGCGGCGGGCATTTTAGACGAGATGGATTACACGCTGGCGGCCGAAGTGATAGATTGTTTGCAAAATAGCCGAAAAGTGAACTGGATAGACTGCCATAATTTTCGAATTATTCAGTATGGTTCGGCGCTGCATATCGACTGCCATATCACGGTTCCCTATTTTTTTACCGTAGAGCAGGCGCATGAGATTCTAAAAG
>JBEEMU010000170.1:0-3112 GCA_041192485.1 Bacteroidota bacterium
TTATTTCCTGAAAATCAAACCATTTCACGGATTTCGACTCTTTTTCATCAAAATTTATACACTCTTCTTCGTCTGCTACAAGCAAAACACGAATATCATAGTGAAAATGCGCCGAAAAGCCCGTTTTTGAAACAGGAATTAGATGCACATCGACATCAAACAGCGTTTTTTGAGGCAAATAAAGGCTTTTTAGCCCCGATTCTTCTGTTGCTTCGCGCAAACAAGCGTCAAAAATATCAATATCGCCACTTTCTATATGTCCGCCGAGCTGAAACCATTTATCCAATTTTAAATGATGTGTGAGCAAGGCTTTATTTTTTGCTTGATTGACAATCCATGCAGAAGCTGTAATATGTCCCGTAGGGTTTTCTTTTTGCCAAAAGTCGTCTTGTCGAAAGTCGTCTTGTTCAAAACCATCTTGTCGAAAGTCGTCTTGTCGAAAGTCGCCTTCTCGAAAGTCGTCTTGTTCAAAACCATCTTGTCGCGCTAAAAAATCAAGCGTTTTTTGCGTGTGCGAATCATTTTCATAACGCGCCAAATATTCTATTAGTTGCGTTTGAAGCGTGTTTTTTTGCATAAATTTTGAAGGCTGCAAGGTTTAAAAAATAGCGCATTTTTCTAAATGCACCGTTTCCTCGCCCCAAAAAAGGCGCGTTGTTTCGGCGAAACTTTCGGTATAATCGCTAACGAAAAAACGGTGTGGCGCACTTTTCAAGTCGCTTAAACTATCGCTTTCGCGCAAAACACGTTCAACTTCGAGGGCAACGGGCATATTACTATCAAATACTTTTACTGCGCCCTTATAGTACGCTTCTATTTCTTTGCGAATAAGCGGGTAATGCGTACAAGCCAAAAGCAGGGTATCTATATTTTGTAAATAGCTGTTTTCTAAATAATTATGAATAATGGTTTTACTAATATTATTTTGAAAAAAGCCCTCTTCTATCATCGGTACCAATAAAGGCGTAGCTAATGACACCACTTCGAGCGTATGTTGTTTGGCGTGTAGCGATTTTTCATACATACCCGATCCTATCGTTGCTTTTGTGCCGATAATACCTATTTTTTTAAATCTTCGCTCGGTGATAGATTGCGAAGGTTGTTGCGAAAGTTGTTGCGAAAGCTGTTGCGAAATGTACTCTGTAAGCGGCTCAACGGTTCCGATTATCGGCACTTTATCGCCAAAAAACTCTTGCAATACATTGATAGACGTGCTTGTTGCCGAATTGCAAGCAACCACAATACATTTACAGCCTTTGTCTAATAAAAATTTTGCGATTTTAAGTGAAAAAAAGCGAATGGCATCGGCCGATTTATCGCCGTAAGGCAAATGAGCCGTGTCGCCAAAATAGACAAGGCTTTCATTCGGCAGGTGCGAAGCGATAGTACGCGCAACCGTCAGACCGCCGATGCCCGAATCGAATACGCCGATGGTATTTTGCTTTTTTTGCATGGTTTTTTAGTAAAAAAATCGTAATTATTTATAGGCTACTAATTATGTTGATAAATTGCAGGATAATTGCGCCCTAAGCCATCATAATCGAGGCCATAGCCGACGACAAATTTATTTGGTATTTCGAAGCCACAAAAATCGGCAACAATAGGAGTTTGCAAGGCTTCGGGTTTGAGCAAAAGCGTTGCAATAGCCACAGTAGCAGGCTTTTGCAACATCACTTCTTCCATAAAGCTCGACAGTGTTCTGCCCGTATCGATGATGTCTTCCACGATAATGACGTGTCGATTCTCCAAATTTGCGCCCAAACGAATGAGCGTCTGCACATTGCCCGTACTCGCGGTTCCGCTATACGATTGCAGTTTCACAAAGGAAATTTCGCAAGCAAAGTCGAAATTTTTCATCAAATCGGCGGCAAACATAAAGGAGCCATTCAAAACGCCAATGAGTAAAGGCGTTTTAAAGCAGTAAACTTTTGTAATTTCGACGGCTAATTCGCGCACTCGCGCCTGTATATCGTCTGCCGAAATGTACGGTACAAACTCTTTGTCGTGGATTGTGAGCATTTTTAAGTAATAGTATAAAAGAAAATTTCTATCGAGACAAATAGGAATTGCGCAAACGCTGTAAGAACGGCGATGCGAAGATAAATTCCTGTAAAAGGATGTTTTCTGAGTGTAAAACTTCGTCTTTATTGCCCTGCCACGCTAGTTCGCCGAGGTAAAGCAAGTTGATATTATCGCCGATTTCCATCACCGAGTTCATATCGTGTGTATTAATGACGGTCGTGATATTGCGTTCAACCGTAATATCGTGGATAAGTTCGTCGATGACGATGGAGGTTTTGGGGTCGAGTCCCGAGTTCGGCTCGTCGCAAAAAAGGTATTTTGGGTTTAATACAATTGCGCGAGCGATGCCCACCCGTTTTTGCATACCGCCCGATATTTCGCTGGGGTATTTTGTGTGGCAATTTGATAAATTAACGCGCTCCAAACATTCGTCCACGCGCATTTGCTTTTGTTTCACCGTTTCTTTGGTAAACATATCCAACGGGAACCGGATATTTTGCTCGACGGTCATCGAGTCGAAAAGGGCGGAGCCTTGAAATAGCATACCGATTTGTGTCCGAATTTCTTTGCGCGATTTCACGTCCATTGCCGAAAAATTGCGGTCGTCATACCAAATTGCGCCGCTTGAAGGCTCTATCAACCCCACTAAGATTTTAAGCAAAACGGTTTTACCCGCCCCGCTTCGTCCGATGATGAGGTTTGTTTTTCCGTTCTCGAAAACGGTGTCAATGCCCTTTAAAACCTGTTGTTCGCCAAAAGTGCGCTGAATATGGTCGACGCGTATCATATCAAAAAATTACATTTAGAAACGCAAAGGTAATGTTTTTTTCTGACTTGATTTATCTTCATTCCTTATTTGTTCAATTCTTCGAGCATTGCGCTTGCTTTTTGCTGCCAACTATTAGGTGTTTCAACCAGTTCGTGCAAAAAACAGCTGGCTCGTTGCGGGTTATTTTGCTGCAATGCCACGATGGCCAAATACCAAACAGCATCGTCTCTATTGGTGCTGTCGCCTGCCAAATGCACTTTTTCCAAATAATTTTTAGCGGTTTCCCAATCTTTTTTTCCCATAGCAGAAAGCCCCGCATAC
>JBEEMU010000171.1:0-2694 GCA_041192485.1 Bacteroidota bacterium
AATATTTTGAAAGCTAAGTTTCCAAAATTAGAAAGCTTAACCGAATTTATTATAAGTGATGGTTATTTGTCTAATATCGAAATACATATTACAGGCGGAGCGGCACAATTAGAAAAGATTGCCCAAGAGGATAAATTACGCATAGCAAAGGACGTGTTGAAAGACTTGCACATCATTGACCACACATCGGAACGACAATTTAGAGGAACAAAAGTATTTAAAGCCTTGCCTTTGCGTTCGGTTATCAAGGAAAAGGTCGTAAATTATGCCTATGAGCCAAATAGCACAAGGGAAGATGGCAAAAGTATGGGTGCTTATGATAGAAGTATTTATTACGATAAAGACATATTGACTGCCGATTGGTATGCTTTTACAGATTGCTACGGCACGTCGGAAGAGAAGGCATTAGTCAAGTTTATGAAAGCCAAGCAAGAAGAATTGAAAAAAGAGTATGATGAGTTTACAATTTGGGGATTGCCATTCTACAATGAAAAAGACACGAAAAAGGCTGAATTTAATGATAGTTTTGCCGATGTTTTAGCTTAAAACCACAGAATTTCAAAATAGCCTTTATTCATAAACCACTATCTATCTATGCAAGTTTGGGAAAACCTAAAAAATTACTTTTATCGCCGCTTTCTGCGGAATAAAACGGCGTATGCAGCAATTTCCAGAGTGCCTACCAATTACGACCGCGCCCGAAATATCGGTATCATCATTGATGCGGGCGACGAAAATCATCGCGCAGCCGTCATAAAATATGCCGAAGCCTTGCGCAAAGACGGCAAAAATGTGGACATCAGAGGTTTTGCGAATGTCGCAACTCCCGTAGATAACTTCCCCTTTAAAACGTGGAATACCAAACAACTCTCCTGGTCGGGGCAGTTGAGCGAAGAAGCGGGCGGACAGTTCTGGAACACGCAATACGATTACCTCCTCAACTTGAACCCTACGCCTTGCCAAGCCCTCGAAACCGTGGCGGCTCTTTCGCGAGCGCACCTCCGCGTAGGAGCTTACCACGCAGAACTGACTGATTTCTATGATGTTATGGTCGATTTAAACGGTGGAAACGATGTGCAGAACCTCATCGGACAAATAGACTTCTATATTAAAAAAATAAATAAAAATGCGTAAATTAACGGCCAACTGGCTTTTTACGATGACCGACGGCGATGCGCCCATCAAGAACGGAGTCGTCGTTGTGGATAACACAGGTAAAATAATAGACATTACCAACCGCGAAGCGCACGATGCAGCGTCGCTTGAAGTTTTTAGTGGCGCGTTAACGCCCGGATTCATCAATACGCATTGCCACCTCGAACTTAGCCACATGAAAGGCAAGGTAGATACAGGAACTGGTTTGATAGCCTTTATCACGAATGTCGTACAACGACGCGGCGCACCTCCAGAAGAAATTGCTGAAGCCATTGCAACCGCCGAGCGCGAAATGCTCGACGGCGGCATCGTGGCCGTCGGCGATATTTGCAATACAACCGACACCTTTGCACAAAAAGCAACAGGCAAGATGCGTTATTATAATTTTGTGGAATGTTTCGACTTTTTGCAAGATGGAAGTGCTGCTGCCGAATTTGCAAAATATAAAGCGGTTTACGACGAAGTGCCGTTGCCGAATGGCAGCCAAAAAACATTGGTGCCACACGCGCCTTATAGCGTAAGTGCCACTTTATTTAAACTTATAAACGCCGCAAACGCCTCGAATACGTCGAAAACTGTTAGTTTGCACAACCAAGAAACACCGCCCGAACTCGAACTCTTCGCCAGCAAAACGGGTGGTTTTGTCGATTTTTACGCCAATTTCGGTATTTCTTTAAGCAATTTTGAGGCAACTCAAACAAACCCCTTGCTTTACGCACTCCATAATATGGACGCGGCGCACCGCACATTGCTCGTGCATAACACGCTAACGACTAATTTCGATATTGCCGCCGCACAAACTTGGGGCAGGCACAAAAGCACGTTTTGGGCAACTTGTGCAAACGCCAATTTATACATCGAAAATCGGTTGCCGAACTATGATATTTTCATAAAAAACAACGCAAGCCTAACGATTGGAACGGATAGTTTGACCTCAAACTGGCAACTTTCCGTTTTAGCCGAACTACAGGCTATTGCGCAATATCAATCGTTTGTTCCGTTTGAAACGATGCTAAAATGGGCAACGATAAACGGCGCACGCGCACTCGGTTTCGACCACGAATTGGGGTCAATTGCGGTAAATAAACAACCTGGCATCAATCTTTTAAGCAATTATACGCAGCAAGCAGGCGACCGTATCGCTATTAATAATCAAACGAAGGTTAAAAAAATAGTTTAAAATGAAACGCTTACCAATTGGCAGACAAACATTCTCTCGCTTGCGCGAAGATGACTGTTTATATATAGATAAAACAAAAAGCGTTCATTCTATTAGATACCGCAAAAAGCGACTGATTTAAAAACACTTTTCTACGATTTATTACACGATTTATACGGAAACCATGGCAAAGTAGTGCTTTTAATTGACGAATACGACAAGCCTTTGCTCGAATATGTGGAAAATGCTTATAGCGATGATGCTCTTGTCACGCAAGCTACCATGAAATCGTTTTATTCGGTACTGAAAGGCTGCGAATTTTGATACAAAAACACGCCGAATGGACGATTGGGAAATTGGATAGGGTAGGGGAGGGTAGA
>JBEEMU010000172.1:0-4239 GCA_041192485.1 Bacteroidota bacterium
TATGACTCGGCGCGAAAAGCTCAAAAAATCGGGCTTTATATTTTCATTTTCATTGCTACTATATGCTGCTATGTTTTTAGTGAAAATATACGATGGAATACGTGCCAAATAAACGGGTAAATTGGCTATTTGGCTTTCTGTAAACGGCGTTACAGCGTTGTTTTTTGCGAAAAACGCCAGTAATTCTACAAAATACGCCGTCGATTTCAAGGTTTCTTGCGCTAAAACTTGCTTGAAAATAGGCGTAATAAGGTGAGAAGGGTAGCGTGTAGCCAGTTTTTCCCAACTTTCAAAACTTATTTGAGTAAACAACAAGACAAGGCTATCCGTAGCGGCAGCAAGCCCTTTTTCGTCATACAAAATACACCAAGCGTTTGCGATACCCGACGCGTTGATTTGGTCGAGCTGTCGGGGTTGCATCGGGTCTATCTTTGCAAAATCGTCGAGCAATATTTTTATATAAGCTAAATTAAACTGCTCTTTTGCGCCAGCTCCAGTATAATAATTAAGCCAATTTAAGCGTGTAGTGAGCGGCAAACCTACTAATATTTGTTCATGCGCAATTTTAGGCCAAAAAACAATTGCTCCATAATGATACCAATATTCCATGGTCATGCCCGCATTGCCCGTATAACCCTCCGCTTCTTTTTCTATGGGTTCATCGTCTTCCGAAAACGGGTTATGGGCTATAATATCCGTTTCGAGCAAATCAAAATTACCCAAATCGGGTATATTATTCGCTCCGTTCCAATACGTTATTTTTGTGTATTCTTCATACACTTCGCCCATTTCGCCGTCCGACAAATCATCATCATCGTCGTCATAGTCATATTTAGAATAACTGTATCCGTCGTCATGCTCTAATTCGCCCATTTTATAATGCGTAACTAACACTAAATCAGCGAAAAAATCGGCTTCGTTGGCAGCTTTCAATAAGGCTTCTACGCGAGGTAGGTCGTCGGTTTTGAGGTTTTCTTTCTCAAAATTAGCGGGCGTGTATTGATGATTTAATAAAACCACTTTCGGGCGTGTACCAAACTGCGGTTCCCATCTATTTAAAAAATTGGTTAAAATATTGGTTTGTGCTACAAAACTTGCCGCCGAGAGCGGGTAAGATTTGGCAGTTTGTACCAAATTATAGACCAAGCAAACGCGATAGCCCGCTTTGAGTGGGCGTATTTCGTGGTCGCAATCGGCATAAAAAGCCGAATAACTCATTTTGTATTCCTTCATGGCTTGCGCCGAGTCGATTACTTCTTCCTTTCCGTTGAAACGCACAGCAAGCTCGCCCCCTTCGTGTGCCGAAAGCAAGGTAATAGAAAGCGTTGCAAACATATTTTTCTCCTTTTCCGAGTCTTTATGCCAAACAAAAAAGTCGTCTTTTTCGTAAATCAGCATTTTATATAAAGACGCTGTAATGGTTTGATGCTGCACACCGAGCTGCTCCTGCACCTCTTCAACAATCGTTTTTAGCCATTTTTGCCATTCGGGGTTGTTAAATGATATATCGGCAGCGTCTATTTCCCACGCACTCCGCACCGTGTTGTCTAAAACCGTTTCGCTGCCTTTACCAAAAGGAGCCTTGTGCGCTACGGCTATCAAACCCTGCGCAGTAGCGGGTTGTATAGGCTGCGCAACCTCGCCGAAGCCTTTTACCATCAAACCTGGCAAAATAAATTCTTTTTTGCCCGAAGCCACAAAATCGCTACCCGATTTTATTTCGGATAAAAGCGCAAGTAACTCTAAGTCCATTTCTGTCATAAACTGTGTTTTTTTTAAAAAAATTGTACCTGTGAAATTAGTCGGCAAAGGTAAGGTTTTTTTACAAAAAAACCATCAAGAATACTTCGCAAGTTATTTTTGAGGCATTTCTAAAAAAAATACTACCTTTGCATTTAATAAATAAACGGAATTATCTATCTAACCTCAAAACCGAACTAATTGTAGAACAAATCCTTGTAAATGAGTGTTTTATAAAAGAGCGCAAATAACGGCACTCAAAACAAATGTACTTTAAAAAAATATAAATAATGGAAGCAAAAGAATTGCGAAAAAACCTTACAGAAGCCGAATTCGAGCGTTATGTACGCCCCTATTTACCCTTGAAAATAAGTGGGAGCAATGGGACGGTTCCTTTGTGGATAGTATATCAGTACATTATCATCTGTAAATAAACATGATCCCCCGTTATTTAAGCCCGCATTTGTGGAAATGATGGCTACATTCAAAGCAATGAAAATCGAGTTAACACCAAACACGCCTGTCAATCTTGACCCTGGGTTTGACAGTAAAAGCAACAAAGCGGTTTGCTTGAAATTTGGCTTGAGTCCGAATATTAAATGTAATCCGCCTAATACAAAAAAAGCAGCAGTTGCACCCGATATGCCAATCTATCGGGAACGGTATGTCAATGAACGTGCGTTTGCCTCGGAGGACACTTATCGTAGATTAGTCACGCGCTATGTGGTATATGCTCGTAATCATCTTGCTTTTACTTACATGGCGGCAGCCTTAATTCTATTAAGGCTAATTGTATAGTCAAAAAATTATACCTATAACATTAAATAGACAATTTGTCAGAAATTATAACTTCCTGATTATTAAATGATTATTTTGAAATGAGTTCATTGATGTGCGTCACTTTGTTTTGCATATTCCACTCAATTTTCAAGTGTTCGGCGTGGTCTTCTACGAGGTTGCCTATTTTGTCATAAACATAATTAGCTGTGGGTTGGTTGTCAATATCAATGTCATAGTTTTGTGAAGGTAAAGCGTCTTTGATGTACGCAAGGCGGTTTGTCGCGTTGTAGGGCGCGTTTGTGGCGGTCGTTGTCGGGTTGTTCGCCGAAGGCGAGTAAATGCCGCCGCTTTGCGTGTAGTAAAAATAGGTCAATGCGTCCATTTCGGGAACGCGCTCACTGCCGTTGCGGTTTAAGTTTAAAATATTCCCGTTCGGGTTAAAGTAAGAAGCCCTGCACAAATATTTAAGGTTGTGTAGGGTGTTTAAAATAAAAAAATTATTAAAAAATAATGCTACTCAACATAACACAATTTTCCTGTGTCTTTGTCTATACAAAGACACTCTTTATTAACATCATACCATGCCTGCCATCTTCTGGCATCACGAGGTGTCGGATTGTATCTGCCTAAAAAGGTCATATCACACTCGGAATCTATTGAGCTAATCCGTTCTAAATCTTTCATTGCATGAATAACCTCCCCTAAATTATGAATTTCACAACTCTCATGAAAAATGTGTATAATAGAAATATTTTTTAAATACAACTCTCTTGCTTTTGTATTATCACACTGAGCATGACAGGGAGCAAAAAGTAGATTGCCCACAAGAAATGTAAGCAAAGTCTTAATCAATATTTTTATTTTGAGGTTCGTTTTTTTTACTTGTTTCATTTGTTATTATGACTTTTTTTGTTATATTTTGTTCTTTATTTTGCACCACATTACATTTATACAATTCTTCTCCTTTGGTATATAATATATCCGTATTGCCATACGGATTGATTTCTGATTTTGGGTCACTTCGCTCCAGTTTGGTAGAAGCTGCATAACCAATACGTTTGCAACCAGTTATTGCTTCTTCTGTATCCATACCTTTTTGATGGTCTGCCTCTTTTTGTTCTGCGAATCCTTGTTCTCCTGGAAATTTCCTTTCTGCTACAGCCCTATCTTGCTGGGCTTGTTGTTCCACAATTTCATGTGCTAAAATAGAATATTGAGTGGCAGCCCCTTCTGTAGGGAATTGCTTAATATCTTCAATGTCTATCGCCATAGCAGAATAAGAACCTATAATTATTTCGCTATTTTCGGTAACGTAAATGTTTATTGGTTTTTTATCTTTTTCTGAAACATTAGAAATTGTCAGATAAAAATTTTGCTGTTCGCTGGTTAATGCCATTAGCTGTTCATCTGTTAAAGGTTTGAGGCTTACTTTACCTGTTTCATTGTCTATTGTAGCTGTATTTTTTATGCCAATACCTTTATTTATCATGGTGATGGCTTGGTCAGGTGTACCTGTCAGTATCAAGTCCCTTCCATCTGGATCCACAAACATTATCGGATTATTCCCCATACTACAATACGGCGACATACTCGAATACTTCGCCGCCAACGGGTCAAGCGACAGCCAACGCCCAATTCTTGGGTCATTTATCCTGTTTCCAAAATCATACGCATTGCCTTCACCATACATTTCATCGCTTTTTTCTTTGCCATTGAAGC
>JBEEMU010000173.1:0-3335 GCA_041192485.1 Bacteroidota bacterium
ATTTCCATATATCCTTCAAAGAGCTGTTTACGAAAGGTAAAAACGAACTATATTTGCGCACAGGGCGTTTTGTGGAGCGCACGAAAGGCTTTTTTCCGAACGCCGCTGGCCAGTTGCAGTATCGCGGAAACCCGTGGAAAGTGTATAGCCGCTTCAAACACGCGTATGAAAACAAGATGAGCCTTGGCATGACAGCCGAAAAAGATGCGGGCGAAGCCTTTTTAACAGGCACAAACCCCTATGGTTTCGACTTTTATTCGGCACATTTTTTCTTGAATAATTACAACAAAACGGTGAAAGCCTTAGCTATCGGCGATTTTGAGGTGCGCTTTGGGCAAGGCTTGACGCAATGGTCGGGCTTGGCCTATGGCAAAACGGCCGATGTTTGCAATATTAAAAAAGCGGCGCGACCGCTCAAACAATTTTCGTCGGTCAACGAAGTGGCGTTTATGCGCGGCGCAGGCGCAACCTTGCGTTTTGGCAAAATAGACGTAACAGCCTTCGCTTCCTACCGCAACCGCGACGGCAATATTCCGACCGATAGTGCCGCAATTACAGATACCGAAATACCCGTTTCGGCCTTAGGTTTATCGGGCTTGCACCGCACCGATGCCGAAATTCACGACAGAAATACGCTCCAACAATTCACAACAGGCACCTCCGTTTCGTATAAAAATGAGGGGCTGCACCTCGGCGTAAACGCTATTTATAACCAGTTTAGCCGCGCCATTGAGCCGACATTTCAGCCTTATAGCCAGTTTAAATTTAGCGGAAATCGCCTGTTTAACGGCAGTATAGATTACTCGTATTTTTGGCAAAATTTCAGTTTTTTTGGCGAAACAGCCATGAGTAATAACGGCGGCTTGGCAAGCGTGGACGGCGTGATTATCGGCTTAGACCGAAAGGTGAGCTTATCGGCACAGTATCGGCATTACTCCCGCGATTATCAGGTCTTGCAAGGGGCAGGTTTTGGCGAATATGTGGGTACAAATAACGAAAATGGCTTGTTTTTGGGCTTGCAAATACGCCCGCGCCGCGAGTGGCTCCTCAACGGCTATTTCGATGTTTTCGAGTCGCCTTGGCTGCGGTCTGGCGTGGACGCGCCCTCGCGTGGCTACGAGTATTTGGTGCAAGTCAATCATCGCCCTTCACGCGGCACCGATATTTATATTCGCTTGAAAGACCAGTTCAAACCCGAAAACAACCCGACTTACACCGCAGGAAATGGGATAAATTTAAACGATTTGGCGGTTTTAAACCCAAAAATTCACTATTTAATAGACACGCGCCGCACGTCTTTGCGCTTTCATGTAACCAATAAAGTTAGTAAAACCTTAGAATTAAGAAGTCGGATAGAGGGCATTTTAGTATCGAAATACGATGCGCCCAATAAATTAAGCACTTCGGCGCAAGGCTATTTACTTTGTCAAGATGTCTCTTGGAAATCGACAAAAATACCGCTGCAAGCCACCGCGCGTTTCGCCATTTTCAATACAGATAATTACGACACAGGCATTTATAATTTTGAAAACGATATTTTATACTCTTATTCTACGGGACACTATTATTATAAAGGCTCGCGAACCTATATAAACATACGCTATCAGCCCCTAAAATGGCTTACCGCCGAGCTGCACGCAGGCCAAACTTATATAGATAATAAAACGACGATTGGCTCAGGTTTAGACGAGTTTCCGAGCAATTTCAAAACCGATATTCGGGGGCAGTTGCGGTTTACGTTTTAAACGCTTTGCTAAGGAGCGTTTAAAGTTAATGCTGTCGCTTGATAGGCTGGAGGGTCTTCAGTCCGCCACACAATACAAAATCTGTCATTAAAAGACCTAAAAAATTAGAAAAAAACAAACAAAACCCAATAAAAGACAGCAAGGCTATTGATATTTATTCGTACCTTTGCCCCGATTTCTACACAAAAAGACATAGCCTATCCATAAACGCTATTTTATTATCAATTTAAGAATATGTTATTACCAATTTGGGCATTAGCCTTCATGAAGTACCGCTTTCCTGTCGCTTTAACCTTGTTAATAGGCGGTATTTTATTAACATTCGGCATCGGCATCGAATGGTCGTGGCTTTTCTGGCTTCCTGGCTTGCTACTCACGCTTGCGCACCTTTTTGTAGGCACGTCGGCAACTGCTTCGCAGCTTTTGCAAATGGGCGACGTGGAAGGTGCCGAGAAAATGCTGAACACGACCATCAATCCGAACTGGTTGATTAGCGTTTTTCAAGCCAACTTTTTTGCCATAAAAGGTATGATAGCCATGACGAAAAATGACCCTGCCGCCGCCGAAGTTTCTATGAGAATGGCGGCAGAACTCGGTGGCAATTCGGCAGCCGAAAGCGCGGGTATGTTGCTAAGTTTGGGCATGGCGCAAATGCAGCAACAAAAGTTCAAAGAATCCGACGGCAATATCAAACGCGCCTACGATATGGGCAGCCTGCCCGAACAAGAGCAAGGTGTAGCCCTCTTTTATTTAACGCAATTGTCTTTGAATAAACGCGATATTACAAGCGCAAAAAGCTATTACGCCAAACTCAAAGCCTCCAAAAACTTGCACCCCGACTTGGCAAAACATATTTTAGAACTCGATAAAATCATGAAGCAATCGGCACAACTCGGCAACTCGACAATGCATGTTCGTCAGCAGCAGAATATGCACCAAAAACGGCGATAGATAAGTAGGTATGGTTCCTTCGCAAAATTAAAAACGACAAAAAAATGAATGACTCTATTCTCTATTTTAAAAGAGCAGTCAGACATTGCATATAAAGTTTATGGTAATTGTTTGGGTCTGCGTTTTAAACAAGTTTTAAACAAAGTTTTAAACAAAGTTTTAAACAAAGTTTTAAACACCTCTTGCGTCCTCATTTAACCCTCGCTCTGCAAAACTCTGCGGCAACCCTGCGAAAGGCTGCGTTTAAAAATCCTCTCCGCGTTTTAAACCACAAACTACCTAAACAGTTACATTTATTTCTCAATAGTCAGACAATTTGGCATTTTTGCCGTAATTTCGGCGTTTTTTAGCGCAGCTTGCTTGAATTATTTAGACACAAATACCGTTTTATACCCTTATACCTATTTTGGCAACAAATTTGAGGTAGTGTTATTGAAAGTAATTATGGCGGTAAGTGCCCACAGCAAAATAAAAACGGTTATCCTTAGCCCCGAACGCCCTATTTTACAGGGTTCAACCTGGCGATTATTTATACATGACGACTTATTATGGCAAAGAAAAAAATGGAACTTATCCGCTTTGATTGGGCATTAAAACGGATATTACGAGATAAAGCAACTTTTGTTGTTTTAGAGGGGT
>JBEEMU010000174.1:0-2602 GCA_041192485.1 Bacteroidota bacterium
TTAAATTTGGGCGAGGGTTTTTTCGTGTAAGCCCTGAATATTTCGGGGCTTTACATTTACGTATTGGCAATCTATACGGTTGCAGTTGTGAAGATTGCAATACCAAAGCCGGGCAATTAAATTTAGCTATTGGCGATACGTTTAAAAACGTTTTAAACGTTGCTAAACCAGTATTTAAACGCCTACATGAAATAGGCAGTTACAAGCCCGAAGATTTACAAAATGAGAAAGTCTATCAAGATTTAATAGACCAAACTTTTAAAACCTTTAATCTTGCTATTGCCGACAATGACATGCCCGATGTTATGCGAACAGCATTACAGGAGGATGCTTATTTATTTGGTGCGTTAAAAACACACGCCCAACTGTTTGAAGCCTCAAAATTATTATTAGATGACAAAAAGAACTTAAAGCCTTTTAATCAACTGGCTCAGGAATTTGACAAACTAAACATCCTGTACAATAACAATTATTTAGCCGCCGAATATGAGTTTGCTGTAGGTACAGCGCAAATAGCGGCCAAGTGGGATGAATTTGAAGATAGCGACCGCTATGAACTGCAATACCGCACCGCTGGCGATAACCATGTTAGGGAAGAACACCAAGCATTAAGAGATATTACGCTGCCAAAATCAGACCCCTTTTGGAACTCCTACACACCGCTAAACGGCTGGAACTGCCGCTGTAATATAGTAGAGGTTTTAAAAGGCAAATACCCAACCAGCGATAGCGCCCAAGCTATCAAAGCAGGTGAGGCCGCTACCACTCAAATAGGCAAAGACGGCAAAAACCGTTTGGAGATTTTTAGGTTTAACCCCGGAGCGCAAAAAGTGGTTTTTCCGCCAGCACATCCTTATAACAAGGTAGCTGGGGCTAAGGAGGTGAAAACTCAAATTTCAAAAAACGATTAATTTTTAATTCAATATGCAAAACTTTGTAAAAAACATTATAACCGATGTTAGGATAGACTTAACAGATGAGTTTTACCGCAATTTTGAGCGAAAAGCTTTTTTTGATAAAGCTTGGGAAAGTACCAAAATACCCAACCGCAAAGGCAGCTTAATGATGCGCACAGGTAAATTAAGACGCTCTATCAAATCCAAACAATCTAACGATCAAATCACCTGGTCCAGTAGTCTTCCTTATGCAAGCCTACAAAACGAAGGAGGCGAAGTAATTGTTACAGAAAAAATGAAACGCTATTTTTGGTATATGTACTACCAAGCCACCAACGCCATACGATATGATGTGAAAACAAAAACGGCGGTTTTAGACAAAAGAGGTATGAAGTTATCTAAAGAAGCTGGAATATTTAAAGCTTTAGCCCTGCAAAAAGTAGGTTCAAAAATGAAAATAAAACAACGCCAGTTCATTGGCTATCACCCACAGGTAAGGGGTAGAATAGAAAAGGTTTTAGACAAAAATATGCAGGAGTTAAACGAACAAATTAAAAAAATGTTAAAACCATGAAAACCGTTTTAAAAAACATTCAAGATACTTTATTAACCGTTCCGGCACTTAGATATGTAGATGAAGATTGGGGCCAACTAGACGACTATTCGCCACACCCACCAACGCAATTCCCGTTAGCTTTAATTGATATTGGTAACTTGCAGTATAGCGATATTGGTAAAGACAAAACCGCCACGCCCCAAAACCGCCAAATGGCAACGGGTACTATAGTAATTAGTATTGCAAATCTAAAGCTGACCAATTCGAGTGCGAGAGCTCCACAAACCCAAAAGGACAAGGCTTGGGCTATATGGGACATTGTGGAGAGTGTGCACGCAAAACTACACGGTATTGCGGTGGATGGTGCTGCAGGTGCTTTAATGCGCACTAATATGCGAAAAGTAAAACGTGATGATGGCATTCAAGAATATGAAGTGACCTATACTATTGGAATGACTAATGTTTAATCAAAATTTAGCTTGGTTTGAAGTGCTATTTTAGATTCAACTTCTTTTAAATCAGAAGTTACAGAGGTGTAAAGAATTTCATAAAGCGTAGTGCGGGAGATAGGATAAACAGGGAATATATACACCGAATGAATTTTTGTGATGGGCGTATAAGGATGTTCTGCCACAACTTTGTTATACAGTTCTTTTATAAGCTTGTAGCGCAACAGCTTATTTCTTTGAATACCAAGGCTTCTGTTTATTGATACTGACATAGTAGCAAAAATAAAACATTTTCAAATTATATGCAACCCCAGTTTTTTAGGCATAAAAAAAACCGCTATTTTGTAGCGGTTTTACTTTTTTAATTAAAATTAATAAAATATATGAATTAATTTTTGATAAATTATAAAATGTCTTTTTTTATTGAGGCATCTCTACGAATTTCAAAAATCTCTTCTAAATAATCATTTCTTTTTTCTATTCTAGGTAAATATTTAATTATGTCTTTTACGAGTTCTGACAATTCAATTATCTTTTCATATCTTCCAATAATTGCCTTTTTTTGCTTCATTCCTTTAATATCGTCAAGATGTTTATTTACAGCGGCTAAATAAGCTCTAACTATATTTTTTGCATAGTATTCAATTATACTGTTTTCATCATTCGGATTATTACAAAAATATAGCTGTGCTTCCGATATT
>JBEEMU010000175.1:0-5544 GCA_041192485.1 Bacteroidota bacterium
TTGAGGCAAGTATGCGATACATCGGTTGTGCTGAAGCCTGGTATTTTGGCTTTTATCACGTTTTTATCGGGAAACGAACTGAAATAATTAGTGGCTGTAATGGCTGCTGCCGAAAGGCGAACACCGCCCGAGCCGCCTAAAACAACCGCACCATCGGCACGCATGTTGTTTATTTTGAAATTCACGGGTTTTGCCAAATCAAAATGGTCGCCATAGGTATCATAACTTACTTTGTCTTGAAAATAAATAGATGCTTTTACCTTGAATTTCATGCTGCTTTGCTCGCTGCTTAGTTTATCTAAACATTCGCGCACGCCTTTCGGGCTATCGTAGCCAACTAATGCCCTAAAAGCATCGTTTGCACCGTCTTTTTCGTACAACATAAAACGCTGACTTGCCTCCGAAAGAAAGCCGTCAATCGCGTTTTCGCCCGTTTTTACAATATTGTACTCCATCGGGTTTGCGCCGTTTAGGTCGGTAAACACAATTTCAAAGACTAACCTGCCGAGCGAATAGCTTTTTATTTTTTTGAGGTTCGAAAACGATATTTCCATTTTAGAAATATCTTCGGTGTTCACGGTTGCGTTTTCGGCAACGATTTTGTCGTTGATTTTCACAACGAGTTGCGCATTTGCCGCAGCCATAAAGCCGCAAAATGCGAGGAGGAGGGATAATAATTTTTTCATTTGATTGAAAATAATGATTGATTTGTGATTGGTTGGTTTGTGATTGGTTGGTTAGTAATAAACTAATTGACCGATGAACTAATCACTATTTTTGAGTAGAAAAGTAGAAGTTTGTTTTTATAAAAAACGTAAAAAATAACGCACAAAACTTTATTTTATGCGTTATTTTTACAGGTAAAGCGTTTCGCCTTGCGTTTTGCCTTGCAATCCACTTCTTGTGGATATACAATACACGGTTTCGTTTTCTAATACCAATTCAAGCGTTTTTTTGATGCGTTGTGACAGGGGTGGGGCAACGATTTGTCGTTGATTTTCACCACGAGTTGCGCATTTGCCACAGCCATAAAGCCGCAAAATGCGAGGAAGAGAGATAATGATTTCTTACTTCTCAACCACCAGTTTTTGCGTATAAATACTGTTTTCGGTCTGAATAAGTAGCGTATAAATTCCCGAATCTAATAAATTTGGTAATGCAACCCGTTGATTTTGGTCTAAATCCAAGTTGTTTTTGGTGTAAACCGTGCGGCCTGCTATATCAGTTATGAGCAAGGTGGCATTTTTTACCGAAGCATCGCGCAATTGGAACGAGATAATATCGCTCGCAGGGTTCGGGGCGATGAGCAAACTATTGGTTTTAACGGTGCGGTTTTCGGTCAAACTTAGCGGAATAAGCGAAACATCTAAGTCGTCAAACAAGAAACGAGCGGCTGTACCTACACCGTATCCGCGCGAAACAATCATGCGAAATTTGAGCGAATAATTGGTTCCTACGGTCGTTACCGAGTAAGGTGCCAAAATCGTTGTCTGTATATAAGGCGTGGGGCGGCGCGGATAGCCTGCGGTATCGCCTATCGGCATTTGTTGCGTATAGCCAAAGCCGCCATCAAACGAAAAATCGTAGTTTACTTTTGCCGACCGCGTTCCATTAGGGGCGGTGTGCGCACTGTCGGAAGCTGTATAAAAGCTAATTAAGGCTTGGTTATTGGCAGGCACGGTCATCGACAGTATAATTGTATCGCGCACCGTTGCGGTTGGCAACGCCGCCAAACAAACACGCCCCGTAGAGTTAGGGTAAATCGTGTCGCGATGGATTCGCCAAGAAGCAGGCGTAGGCTGCACTTGGTTGCCGTACCAACCGGGTAGGAATTGTACGCCAGGCATGCCTTGTCCGCCACCCGTTACGAAGGTTGCGGTTTCAAAATCTTGGGTATAAGGCAGCATTACTTGCGCAAAGGTAGCTGTTGCCGAAGCTAATAAAAGGGCTATTGCCACCATTAAGGTACTGATTTTTTTCATAATAAAAATAAAATTAAAAATAAAAATAAAAAGGTTAGTAAGTGATTTTAAATAAGTAGGGCAGTTATGCGTTAGATGATTTAACACGGATTTTGCGGATTGTTACTTAATATTGATTAATCCGCAAATGGCTTTCACTTCGCGCAAAGTCGTGTGGGCTACGCGGCGAATAACGGCCGACGAGTCTTGTATTTGCTCTTTCACTTGTTTTTTATTGGCCATTACCTGTAGTCTATTTTCGTTGAAATGGCGCGTTTTTGCTACGACCGCATCGGCCACTTTTTCTTTTAAAAAGCCGTATTTCAAGGCGTTGTTTTCATAATCGAGCATCAATGCCGCATGGTTTTCTAAATCGCCACAGGCTTTTAATAAGGTAAATAAGTTTTCAACGCCTGCGCTCATTCTTTTCGGCTCGCCGTCTATAATTGGCTCGCCGCTGTCAGTTACTGCCGATTTTATTTGTTTTCGCACACGGTCTTCTGTTTCAAAAACCGAAATAATATGCTTTTCGCCCAGCGACTTGGACATTTTTTTTGTCGGGTCGGCGGGTGAAACAATTTTTGGCGTGGCGGTATAAAGCGTTTGCGGCAGGGCAAAATAGTCCTTGCCCGCTTGATTATTAAAGCGGTTGGCGATATTTCGCGAAAGCTCCAGATGTTGGTCTTGGTCTTTGCCAACAGGCACAAAATCAGCTTTGTACAGTAAAATATCGGCGGCTTGCAAAACAGGATAGGTAAACAAACCCGTACTGATAAACGCCTCACTGTCGGCAATTTTTGACTGGTCGCCTTTTTCTTTAAACTGGGTCATGCGCCCCAGTTCGCCGTAAGAGGCAAAACAGTTCAGAATCCAGGCTAATTCGGTATGCTCTGGTATGAGCGACTGAATGAACAAACACGCTGGGTTTACGCCCAAGGCCAATAAGCTGAACGCCAAGTCCCAAGTGTTATCGTTCAAGTTTTGGGCTTTAAACGGCATTGTCATCGCATGATAATTTACGATGCTATAAAAGCACTCATAGGTGTCTTGCAGTCGAACCCAATTTTCGACTGCGCCAAAATAATTGCCAAAATGCAAGATGCCCGTAGGCTGTATTCCCGAAAGTACACGTTGTTTCATTCGGCAAAGATACAGTGTTTTTCGAATAGTATTGGTGTATTTGGTAATAATTTAATAAAAACAAAGAAAATTGGGAAATAGGAAAAGAAAAATTAAAGAAAATCGTACCTTTGCGCTCCCTTAAGCGGTTTAATCGGTATATATTCATATATCGTATATTATATTCTCATACTTATTTATAAAAATGTCAGAAAAAATAACCATTCAAGACGGCAAGCTCACAGTGCCGAATCATCCAATCATTCCGTTCATCGAAGGTGACGGCATCGGCCCCGATATTTGGGCAGCATCGGTTCGCGTATTCGACGCGGCAGTAGAAAAAGCGTATCATGGCAATCGCAAAATAACTTGGCAAGAAGTTTTGACGGGCGAAAAAGCGTTTAAATTGACGGGCGAGTGGCTTCCTGCCGAAACATTGACGATTATCAGAGAGAATTTGGTAGCTATCAAAGGCCCTTTAACTACGCCCGTAGGCGGCGGTATCCGCTCGTTGAACGTTGCGTTGCGCCAAGAACTCGATTTGTATGCTTGTGTGCGCCCTGTTCGCTACTTCGATGGCGTGCCTTCGCCTGTGAAACAACCGGGGTTGGTAGATATGGTTATTTTCCGCGAAAACACGGAGGATATTTATGCGGGCATCGAGTTTATGCACGGTACGCCTGAAGCCGCTAAAATCAAAGCATTTTTGAAAGACGAAATGGGTGTGAATAAAATTCGCTTCCCCGAAACGTCTTCTATCGGTATCAAACCAGTTTCGTTGGAAGGCACGGAGCGTTTAGTTCGCGCTGCCTTAGAATATGCCGTTATAAACCATAAGCCTTCGGTGACGATTGTTCACAAAGGCAATATCATGAAATTCACGGAAGGCGCATTTAAAACATGGGCTTACGAGTTGGCCGAGCGCGAATTTGGCGATAAAGTATATACTTGGTCGCAATATGACCGTACAAAAGCGGCACAAGGCGAAGCTGCGGCAAACGACGAGCAAAAAGCTGCCTTAGCCGCAGGTAAAATATTGGTGAAAGATAGTATTGCCGATGCGTTTTTACAGCAAATTTTATTGCGCCCAGCCGAATATAGCGTGATTGCCACGCTCAACTTGAATGGCGATTATATTTCTGATGCCCTTGCCGCTGCCGTAGGCGGTATCGGTATTGCGCCAGGTGCGAATATCAACTATTTGTCGGGTTGCGCTATTTTTGAAGCAACGCATGGCACCGCACCAAAATATGCAGGTTTAGACAAAGTAAACCCTTCGTCGGTCATTCTTTCGGGCGTTATGATGTTGGAATATTTAGGTTGGCAAGAGGCGGCAGACCTTATTGTTAAAGGCTTGGAAGGCGCAATCAACAGCAAAAAAGTAACCTACGATTTTGCGCGTTTGATGGACGGCGCAACCGAAATTAAATGCTCTGAATTTGGCTCCGAAATCATTGCTAATTTCTAATAAAAAGCATTGTAAACGCCTGCGGCTAAATAAACACACTAACTTTGCGGAGTTAAGTAGGAACTTATTGGTATAGTAAACAAAACGCTGTGTTAAAAAAACGGCGTTTCATCATTCATCTTTCAATTACAAACAAAAAAAATCATGGATTTAGGTAAAATCGTAGCAGAAAAAGCAGGCATCAGCGAAGCACAAGCCGACCTTGCAATCAATGCCGTTATCTCGCAACTAAGCGACAAGCTACCCGAAGGTATGGGCGCACAACTGGCAAGCGTTTTAAACGGCGGCGAGTTTGACGCTTCTTCATTGCTTGGTAGCTTAGGCGGCGAAGGCGGCATCGGCGGAATGTTAGGCGGTATGTTTGGTAAATAATCGAACGCGCCCCCTTTCTGCAACAAAAAAACAACAGACTGCTTGAGATAGATTCTCGGGCAGTCTGTTGTTGTGCTATGCGCCCGACGAAGACACTGCGGCAGATAAGGCTTGCCGAAACTGATTGCGCAAAAACGCCTCATCGTGCGGTAAAGACAGCACAAAGGTCTGCTTTATTCGCATATAATCAAATATTTCATCGCCTTCGTGTCGCAAAAAGCGTGCTTGCTCTATCGCTGTTAATTGCTCGACATAGCCATCTAATACAGCCGTATCCAAATAGCGTAAATATTCGTAAAACATTGCAAAATCGGGTTTGGTTGCCGTGTTTTGTTGTTTTGACAAAAAGTCAAGAAATAAATGCGGTCTGCCATATCGGTGTATCGTGTGCTTATAAGTACCATTTGCAAGCAGCGAAGAGTAGGTTTGCTGACCAATAACCAATACCGATTCGTAGTCTATCAAATACACCTCATCGGCTTTAAAAAACAAATTTGGTTTCTCTTTGCGTCTATCTTTGTGTAAAATCAAGGTATCAAATATATTACCGAACACTTCACTGTATATCGGCTGACCGCGTTCTAAATAAGATTGTTTGAATATTTTTACAACATAATCTTTATA
>JBEEMU010000176.1:0-6571 GCA_041192485.1 Bacteroidota bacterium
ACAGGCGATATTCACTACGGGTTCAACGCAAGTATGACTTATTCAGATGCTTGCAGCCACTCGGGTAGCGTAGCGAATAAAACCTACGGCGCGGCTTCAAACGGCGATGCTTCGGTGCTAACAAATTACCTCGAAATCAAAGATTTAATTGTGTATGTGGACACGTCGGCAACGGCAAACTATTCCGTTGATTTAGATTTTGCCGTGCCACAAGGCGATAATACGGGTTATTTTGAGTTTAAACTACCTATTCGCCGCGATTTTTACTATGCAAACGCACCCGTTACTATCAAACAAGGAGCTTTGACGTGGTTAGGACACACCAGCATGGCAGACACAACGTTGACCATTCGTTTCAATATTTCCGATTTGCCAACAGGCTTCTTATTAGATGTTCGCCAAAAACGCCGTTTAAATATCCCTATTCAATCGGATAATACGGGTATATGTCGCGGCGGCTGGTTAGCAAAGGTAGGCGTAATGTATTACCCGAGTGCGGCTTGCGCAAATTGCGGCATGAAATTATATTGTGGAAACAATGAAATAAAACAATTTATCTTTAAGTTTTGTATTTTAGCCTGCGATGGTCGTTTTTCTACCTTGAAATCAAAATTGCAACGCTTATCCTTCGGTTTCCCCGATAATGATAATAATAATATTCCAGATGCAACAGGAGCGGTTAATCAAGCCATTGCACGAAAATATGATGTAATTTTAGGCGATTCTATTACCGTTGAGTTTAAAATGTTGGTAAAAGACACGACTGGTTTGGGCTGGAAATATGGTTCTGTTTTCACCAAAATGGAAAATGGGCTGACTAATATGGGGCCTGTTTCGGTGCAAACAAATGTAAAAATCACGTCGCCGACCAACAATTTTAACTTTGCAGTGAATGCAACGGTTGCCGATGATATTTCTACCAATACACGCACCTTCAAATACTTATTGAATAGCGGTTTGCCACCAAGCTACCGTTTCCGACAAGGCGATACCGTTACTTTTACAAGCCGCTACCGCGTGACACAGCAGTTAAATACGGCGATTGTTCTTATTTCGCCACAGCTATTGATTACAAATGACTCGACGGAAGTGATAACCGCAGGCGGCGACTGTTTCGGAAAACCGACTTTCGTGTATGTTCACCCGATTAAAACAATTGCAGCAGCCAGTGTGCAACGCGACCCAAGCCCTTGCGCAACAACAGGCGTGGTAAGAGCGACCGTTTTCAACACGATTGGCAACGATTTTGGCGGCGACCTTTTTGATGGCGAAGTACGCAAAACAGCCTATGAAACCAATTGGAGCATCGGTTTGCCACAAGGCATTACCATCGATAGTGCGCGAGTGACTTTCAACGGTTCTTACGACAATTATACAAGCGGTTCAATGCCTATTTTACCAACAATGTCAGTAACTGGAACTGTCGCTAATTTTAATTTAAAACCATTTTACAAACAGTTTGGCGGCGTAGTAGAAAACTGGGAAGATAAAAACTCGGTAGAGCTTAAAATATATTACAAAGGCGCAAATCCAGCTTGCGCAAATAGCGCGACTTCGCAACAATTTATTAGTAATAGAGAGTTCTTAAACCCCATAAAAGCATTTAAACCCACTGAAAATACGGTTACAAATTACACGTTTAATAACGCAAGCTCTGGAAGTACAGGCTTTTATATGGTCAGCAATGACGATTTGACTTCGGTAGGCGACACCGTTACTTGGTTGGTGCGTATTGCCAACACGTCAAGCGGTTTATTAAACAACGTGTGGTTAGCCAAAAAGTCGGGTATTTCGGGGGTGAATATTGCGAATGTTCGCCGCGTTGATTGCGGTACAAACATTCCTATCGGTACGGCAATTCCTATTGATGCCAAAGGGTATTATAAATTGGGCGACGTGAGCAGCGCAGGCATTTGTTTGGCCGTAAAAGCGACCTTTACAAGTTGTATCAAAGATAGTTTGGCCTTAATTAGCGGCTTCAGCTGCACGGGCTACCCGTCTGATATTCAGAATTTGAGCTTGCTTTGCGGCATTGCCGAACAAAAAGTCTATGTGCGCCCTGCGCCAACGCAATTGCAGCAAATTATTACTGCGCAACCAAGCGTTGAAGTAGATTTATGCGAAGTAATGCACTATAGAATTGCGGTAAACAGTGCGCAAAAAGGAGCCGTAAACAGCGTTCAAACGCAATTGGAAATACTACCCGGACAAGGCTTGAATATTCAAACAGGCACTTCGCAAATAGAATATCCGCACGGAAGCGGCCTATGGACAACCATTCCCGACCCCATTTTGATAGGAAACACTTACCAATGGAATATTTCGCAAGCACCTTCGTTGGCTGCAAGCATCGGCGCACACGGTTTATATGGCATCGATTCGGCTGCCCTTGGCAAAAACCGTTTCAACCTTCGCTTTGATGTGACTACTACGCCTTGCAATTTCCGTTCGGGCATCGTCTTTATTTTCAAAACACAGGGAAAACGCGCTTGCGGCGAGATTATCCGCGCAACCGACCAAGTGACGCTACCCGTAAACATCAATGGCGCACCGACCACGATTAACAATTATGCGGTAGATATTACAACAACCTCGTCAAGTCCTTGTAATAATATTGGTGCCACCTTGCATTTCAAAGCGATAAATCAAGGGCCAGCCGTTTCTACAGCCAATGAATACATTGATTTTGTGATATTTGGCGGCGGTGCAATAGGCAATATCGTTTCTATACGCAATGCTTCCACACTTGGCTCGCCGTTTATTACAAACCCTCCGGGTGGAACTATTTATAGCTATGTAATGCCCGCAGGTGTAACTATCGGCGATTCTATCGTGTTTAATGCAACAGTCGCGCTGAACACACCTGCCTTGATTTGCGGTGTAAACACGGTGCGCATAGATGCGAGTACAACCGTTCGTTTTACCGCAACCTGTCAAAACCCACTTCAAACTTGCACCTTGCAACAAACGACAGGCTCCGATGCAGATTATATTCGCATCAATCGCCCGAAAATAAAAGTTGAAACACTTACGGCAACGGCAACACTTAATCCGCCGTCGGGCGAAACGTTAGTGGCTCATGCCGTTATCAAAAACTACGGCACGGAATATATAGTTGCTTCCAATCCGTTTACCGTCAAATTTTACCACGATGCCGACCTTAGCGGGTCGATTTCTACGGGCGATTTGCTTTTGGGTTCGCAAGTAGTAGCGGTGAATATTGCGCCAAACGGCACTTACACGGTTAATTTTACAAAAGATGTAGCCGCAGGCAAGGCTTGCCCGATATTAGCGATTATTGAAGAAACGGACTGCTATTGCAGTATTCCTGCTACGACCACCACAAACGTGCCGCTTACGCCAAGTACTTTTGAAACAACTACTTGCCAAGGCATTACCAGTATTCCGTTAGGTGTAAATGAAGTGGCAGGCTATAGCTATCAATGGGTTGCGCTTACGCCAGGCGGCTTGCAATGGCTGAGTTCTACGACTGACGCAAATCCGACTTTTACAAAAATACTTGGATACGCCGAAGACTTTGAATACATCGTTTATATAGATAGAGGCGCAGGGAGCTGCATGGGCGAAATTCACGTTACCGTACACTTAGCGAATGAAACAGATTGCCCGAACTACGAAGGTACTATCGGCAACTACACTTGGATTGATACAAATGGAAACGGCATGAACGACGAAGCTCCTTCGGCAGGTTTGAACGGCGTACAAGTAGAGCTTTGGTCGAGTCTCAATAATATTGTAGGCGATATTGATGATGGCTATGTCGCAGGCGTTATTTCTGCAAATAGCCCGAGCGGACGACCAGGTTATTACCTTTTCTCGCACTTGAATAATGGCAATTATTTTGTGAAATTTGCAGAAGTACCAACAGGCGCAGCAGGCTTGACGACACAAACACCAACTGCAAACACCAATAATAACAGCGATGCCGACCCTGCTACGGGTTCCTCGCCTATCGTGCCTATCAATATACAGGCAGGCGGGTTCTTACGCGAAAACTTGACGATAGATGCGGGCTACATTCCAGGGGCAACACTTGGCGATTATGTTTGGATTGATGAAAATAAAGATGGAAAGCAAGACCCGCTCGAATTGCCTTTAGGGGGCGTGAAAGTGCGCTTATATCAAGCAGCCGCAACTGGCACAGGGCGCACCTTCTTGAAATCTACGTTTACAGGCGCAAACGGGTATTATTTGTTCTCCGAATTAGCCGCCGACAATTATTATGTAGAATTTGTAAAACCCACAGGTTTCTCTCCTTCGCCACAAATGGTAGGCACGATTAACGGTTCTGACGCTGACAGCACAGGCTTTACGCAAAAATTTGCTTTAGCACGCGCACAAAACCTATTAGACATCGATGCAGGCTTCTTCAATGCGCCGCTTCCCGTACAACTAGTATCTTTCGACGGGCGTACCAACGGTTGCGCCATCGACTTAGTTTGGGTAACCGCGAGTGAGCTTAACAACAAAGAATTCGTAATCATGCGTTCCGACGACGGCGCAAACGACTGGAATGTATTAGGAACCGTGAGCGGTTTTGGTACAACAAATACAGCGCACACTTATAGTTTTACCGATAAAAAAGCACGTCGCTACAATTTCTACAAAATGGTACAATACGATTTTGATGGTACAAATGCAGCCTACAGCCTTACGCGAAATATAGAAACTAACGGCTGCTACGAAACCCTTGGCAATGGTGTTAATCAGATTTATCCAAATCCGAATAATACCGATTTCGTAAATTTCAAATTCTACAGCCAATTCGGCAACGAAGACGTAAAAGTTGAGTTTATGAATGCCCTTGGGCAATGTGTACAAACAAACACCGTGCATATAGACAATGGCGCAAATATTGTTAGTTTGAACATTGAAAACCTTGCGCCCGGAAGCTACACGGTACATATAGTAGGCGAGGCTTGGTACAGCGAGCCACAAAAACTTGTGCGTTTACGCTAAAAAAACGGTAAGCGGTTTTCAAGCCGCCCAAAAAACTTCCTAATTTTTGAGTATATATCAGTACCCTGTCAGCGAAAGTTGGCAGGGTATTTTTTATGGAATTGTCGGTTTAGGGTGGAAAACTGGCTTTTTCGGCAGTAAATAGCCGCCTTTTGAGTAAACTAACCATTTCTGAGGCGTTGGATTTATCCCAACGTAAACAAAAACGAAAACGAAAACGTTGGGATAAATCCCAACGCCCTAACAGCACCGACCTAATACTCAGTGCTACTGGACCTCACTATCCGACACGGTTAAATGGATTGGCTACTAAGTTGGAATTAGACGTAAAAAATCGGTCGCTTGCTACTGCAAACAACCGATTTAGGGAAAATTGGATAAGGAATGGGTAAAAGATAACTTGGTTAGTTTTACTCGTCTTTTGGCCCGAAGCGGCGTTAAATTTTTCGTACAACGCGCTGCGTTGAACTCAAAATTTGCCTTGCTTCGTGCCAAAATCCTTCGCAAAACCTGCCCAACTTATCATTTACACGTTCCTAATGAGTTGCGAACAAGCCGTTTCCCGTTTCCAAGTGTGCGTAGGGCGTTTCAGGCGCAAACAATTAATACGCAAACAATTAATACGCAAACAATTAATGCACAAACAATTAATGCACAAACTTTTGCAATTCGCTGACCGACGAGTCGAACTCAAAGGCATCGTTTATTTGATAATAGTTATCGAGGTCGTAGGTGTGCGACCAAGCGAATTTGGCAAATTCTAAGCGAGTGGACTCGAACTCAAATGATTTCATAATCCCACGCACTTGTTGTGCTGTGACGCAGCGATTACTTAATACTTGCTTTGCCGTAGAAAGTTTGGTGCTTTCGAACGACGCTTGACTGACGCTACCGAGTGCCGAACCAAATTCGCCTTCGGTCATCGGCATCGGGCAACCTACGCGGCCTGTATAGCCGTTATAAGCGGGGCGGGCAGGCGGTGGCGGTGGGCTGTAAGTGCCACTTGTGCCGCTCGTACCTGTCCTGGTGGTCGTTGTGCGAACGGTTGTGGTTTGTTGCGCTGTGCCGTCTATGGGGTTCACATTGACGTTGATACCGCCCATTCCGCCCATATTGACGTTCATGTTCACGCCGCCGCCAAAGTCGTCGGTCGTCGTCGTTGTAGTGGTACTACTGGTGGTGGTCGTAGAGGTTTGCACCTCATCGAATTGCGCGAATACCGATAGACTTGCGCTAAGGCAAACGACTGAAAATAGGATTTTTTTCATGATAAAAATGATAAAAATGATAAAAATAGTTTAAAAATGATTGTTGGTGTGAATGATAGAACAAACTCAGGGTTTAGGGAGCGCATTCCTGCTTATAGCGGCAAAGGTACAGCAAAATTGGGGAATAAACCAAACATAATCACGCAAAATACGGCTAAAATGGTGCGAAGGGCTTGTTTTATCGAGTAAACGGCTTGCAAATTGTTTTTCTATGAAATAGTGTCCTCTATATTCTACTTCAATATTCTACCTCAATATTCTACTTCAATATCCTACCTCAATATCCTACCTCAATATCCTTGGGCATCGTCGTCGCCGCGATT
>JBEEMU010000177.1:0-4663 GCA_041192485.1 Bacteroidota bacterium
AGGCAAAGTAAGGTCAATCCAGTATTAAGTGCCATCAACAGATTTATTCATTTGATAGGCTGCCGAAGGCAACCAATTATTAAACGAACCTGTTACATATACATTGCTTTTATTCGGTGCAGTAAGTTTCAACCGAATATTTGTTGGTGAAATGTAATTTGGGCCGTTTACCGTACCTGCGGGGGCATCTTGCACGGTGGTGTTCGGCACGGTGTAATGGTAGAACGCGGTGTCGTGTTGCGTGGCGGTTGTTGCCACGAAAGCGATGGTATGATTGCCGCCCGTTGCCACAGTCAAACTATGCGCAAACTGCGTAGCATTTGGCTGCGAAGCAATTGGCGCACCATCTAATAAATATTGCAAATCGGCCGAAATAGATGCATTTGCGGTAAGCGAAATGGTACTATTTAGGGTATAAACGCCATAGTCGCTGGCTGGGGTTTGAATATTGGTTTGCAAAATAGAGCCTGGCGCATACAGTGGCAGGAAAATATCGCCGCCCGCCGCCGTTTTACCCGTCAAGGTGCCGCCAACGTTTCTGAATACAAAGGCAAGTTGTTGCGCTGTTTCGCTCGCCGAAGTGATGCCATAAAAGCTGCGCACCGAAGGGCGAATCATGATGCGATACAGGTTGGGATTCGCCGCATCGCGTGTCATTTTACATTCGGGCAACTGAACAGCCCAGCCCGCTTTGACGTGCTTCCAGTCGCTCGTACTGGTGCTTAAATTCGAGATAACGCCCGTGTGTGCATACACATCGCCCGTGTAGCCTGCAAGTCCGGCGTTGCCCTGCGTCGCATCAAACGTCACAAGAATAGAGTCTTGCTCGCTCGGAAAAGCAGGGGCGGAAATAATAACCTGGGCTTGCGCCCAAAAAGGCAGACACCAAGCGGCGGCAATAAAGCCTAAAAGGTTGCGAAATAGCATAATAAAAGTTGTGTTTTATTGAAAATGGTATTATGGGTTTAAAATTTTTTTTAAGTTTAATTCCGCCTAATAGCAATCAAAACTTGCACATCGTCGGCTAAATCTATCAATTCGCCAGTTGTGATTTTTTCAAGATAAAGCAAATCGGTAGCGAGTGTTTCACTTTTGATATAATCACTGAATGTGGCAACCGCGTTGTCTAAGAAACGATGTTGCTGTACCTCCACTTTTATAGTATCTGTAATATTAAAATCGCTGGTTTTGCGCAGGTTTTGAATACGGTTGATGAGTTCGCGGGCATTGCCTTCGGCAACGAGTTCGTCGGTAAGCGTCACGTCTAAGGCAACTGTTAGATTGCCATCGGTTGCTACCGACCAGCCCGGAATATGGTCAGAAAGTATTTCTACTTCGGCTAATAAAACGTCAATTTTTTCCGTTTCTGTTTCTAAAAAATAGATTTTTTCGGCTTCGAATCGCGCAATTTCGTCTTGTGTGAGGTTTTCCAACGTTGTTTTGGCGAAAGCCATATTTTTACCCAATTTTTTACCCAAAACCTTGAAGTTTGGCTTCACCTTCTTGCTTACAACGCCCGAAGTATCGGTAATATAATCTAATTTTTTCACATTCACTTCTTGTAAAATCAACTCTTTTACGGCATCTACTTGCGCCTGAAAATCGGTATCGAGAACGGGTAGCAAAATGCGACTAAGCGGCTGGCGAACCCGCATTTTCTCTAATTTTCGCAAAGACAATGCCAATGACGAAATACGCTGTGCATAATCCATGCGTTGCTCCAAGTTTTTATCGATAGCCGCTTCGTTTGCTGCTTGCAAATGCGTTAAATGCACCGAATCGTGGTAAAATTTGCTGTTTTTTGCTACCGTGTTTTCCGCGCTTCCGCGCAAACTATCGGTTAAGTTTTTATACAGCCAGTCGGCAAAAAACGGCGCAATCGGCGACATTAACTGCGCAACAGTATTCAAACATTCAAACAGGGTTTGGTACGCAAAGAGCTTGTCTTGTGCGAGGTCGCCTTGCGAAAGGTCGCCTTTCCAGAAGCGTTTGCGCGACTGCCGCACAAACCAATTGCTCAAATGCAAATCGACGAAACTTTCGATAGCGCGTCCCGCTTGTGTCGGCTCATATTCCGCATAAGCAGCCGTCACTTCTTGTATCAAACTATTGAGTTTCGACAATACCCAACGGTCGAGTTCGGTGCGTTCCGCAATAGCGGTCGTATTGTTTTCATCATACACAAAGCCGTCCACGTTCGCATAAAGCGCGAAAAAATTATAGGTATTATAGAGCGTCCCGAAAAATTTATTGCGGGTTTCGGTTAGTCCGTCTATGTCGAATTTGAGGTTGTCCCAAGGCTGCGCATTCGTTATCATATACCAGCGCGTGACATCGGCTCCGTGTGCGGCAAGCGTTTCAAACGGGTCGATGCCATTGCCGAGCCGCTTCGACATTTTGCGCCCGAGTTTGTCTAATACCAAGCCATTCGACACCACATTTTTATAGGCTACACTGTCAAAACACATCGTTGCGATAGCGTGCAGGGTGTAAAACCAGCCGCGCGTTTGGTCTACGCCTTCGGCGATAAAATCAGCAGGGAAGCCTTTTTTACGCTCGATAAGAGATTGGTTTTCAAAGGGATAATGATGCTGTGCATAAGGCATTGCACCGCTATCAAACCAAACGTCGATGAGGTCAAGTTCGCGGGTCATTTTGTTTCCATTATTATCTACGAGTACAATATCGTCGATATAGGGGCGATGCAAATCGGGCGGCAGACTTTGGTTTAAGCCTAAAACGGCATTTGCTTTCGCAATTTCAACCGCCAACTTCTCCATCGAATTGATGATTATTTCAGATACTCCCTCTCCATTGGAGAGGGCTGCGGTGGGGCTTGTCCGCCAAATCGGTAGCGGTATTCCCCAGTAGCGGCTTCGGCTTAGGTTCCAGTCTTGTAAGTTTTCCAACCATTTGCCAAAACGCCCTTCGCCCGTAGCGGCAGGCTTCCAGTTGATGGTTTTATTGAGTTCGGTCATGCGCTCTTTTGCCGCCGAAGCGCGGATAAACCACGAGTCGAGCGGGTAATACAGAATTGGCTTATCGGTGCGCCAACAATGCGGGTAGGAGTGAACGTATTTTTCTTTTTTGAAAAGTTTATTTTCTAACTGTAGCTTCAAAACGATGCGCTCGTTCACGTCCAAATAGTCGTTGGTGCGTGTGACGATATTTTTGATGAGTTCGCTCAATTCGTCGCTGCCGTCCAAGTGTTTTAACCGCTCGACTTCTGCCGCTTTTTCGGTTTCCGAAAGGTAATCGGCTTTCACAAACTCGCCCGAAAACTCGCCAACAGTGTCTAAAAACCGACCGCGCTTATCGACGAGCGTGAGCGTACCGAGGCCAGCAGCTTTGCCTGCCATGCGGTCGTCTGCCCCGAATGAGGGCGCAGTATGCACCACGCCTGTGCCGTCGGAGGTAGTCACAAAATCGCCGAGAATGACCTTAAAGGCTTCGGTTTTGCCGTCTAATTCTTCTATTTCGTTGCCGAAAGGCAGCAGTTGCTCGTAGGAAACGCCTGCCAATTTGCTGCCTTTAAAGGGCGCACTTTCGTGCAAAATAGGCGGTTGGTTTTTGCCGCCGAGCCATTTCCCTGTCAATTCTTTGGCTAAAATGACGCTTACGGCTTGCTTCGAGTACGGATTTTCGGTTTTCACCTTCACATAATCGATGTTCGCGCCCACGGTTAAGCCCGTGTTTGAGGGCAGCGTCCAAGGTGTTGTTGTCCAGGCTAAGACGCAGACATTTTCATCGGCATCGTCAAAAAGCCAAGCAAATTCGGCATTTTTTCCGCTTGCAGCCTGTTTTTCAATGGCAAACATCGCTACGGCGGTTGTGTCGGTCACATCGCGGTAGCAGCCTGGCTGATTGAGTTCGTGCGACGACAAGCCCGTGCCTGCGGCGGGCGAAAACGGCTGAATGGAGTAGCCTTTATATAACAGGTTTTTTTCGTATAAAATGCCGAGCAAATGCCAAACCGACTCGATATAGTCGTTTTCAAAAGTGATGTACGGATTGTCTAAATCGACCCAGTAGCCCATTTTAGTGGTTACCTCGTCCCATTGACTTTTGAACCGCATCACGGTTTCGCGGCATTTGGCATTATAATCGGCGATACTGATTTTTTTGCCAATATCTTCCTTGGTAATGCCGAGTTCCTTTTCGACGGCCAGTTCGATGGGCAAGCCGTGTGTGTCCCAGCCGCCTTTGCGATGCACTTGCTTGCCGTTGAGGGTTTGGAAGCGGCAGAAAATGTCTTTAATAGCGCGGCCCATAACGTGGTGAATGCCGGGCATTCCGTTTGCCGATGGCGGGCCTTCGTAAAACACAAAGGTTTCCGCGCCTTCGCGCTCCGAGACGCTGCGTTTAAAGATGTCTTGCTTTTGCCAAAACGCGCCTATTTCTTCGTCTATTTTCGGAAGATTGAGGTATTTGTACTCGTTATATGCCATGTAAATATGAATTTTTAAGGTTTAGGAATAAAAAAATCGATAATTTGCTGAAAAGCAGCCAATAAAATGCCTATTTCGTTGAAGTAAATCACGTCATTTGCTTGGTAAACGGTGTTTTTTTCTAAGTATAAAAACAGCCATTCGCTGCCAATAATCACACAGCCGTAAATGCGCTCGGTTGGCTTTCCGCTTCTATCGTTGAAAATTTGGGCAGC
>JBEEMU010000178.1:0-2890 GCA_041192485.1 Bacteroidota bacterium
CGCCCCTGTTTTGGCTTCGGCAATTCGCTTCAAATATGCCGTAGTCGGCGCGTCTGTGGCCGCCCTCCTTATCGCAGGTTTTGCTTTCGCAACGCTTGGCGGCGAGTTTATTCCGACCCTACAAGAAGGCGATTTCAATTTTGATTTCATTTTGCCGCAAGGCGCATCGCTTTCGCAAACCGTAAAAACCAGTATGCAAGCCGCCCGAATGCTCCGCCAATTTCCCGAAGTAAAAATGGTGGTTGGCAAAACGGGTACGTCGGAAATACCGATGGACGTGATGCCGACCGAAGGAACCGACATGATTATTATTTTAAAAGATAAAAGCGACTGGACGACGACCGACGATTACAACCATCTCGGCGAGTTGATGGCCGAAAAACTCCGAAATATTCCAGGTGTTTTCGTCGAGCAAAGCCAACCCATACAAATGCGTTTCAACGACCTTATGACTGGGGTCACGCAAGACGTTGCCGTCAAAATATTCGGCGAAAACCTCGATTCATTAGCTCTTTTAGCCGACAAAGTAGCCGCCACTATCCAAACTATTGACGGCGCAGGCGAGCCAAAAATTAGGCGCGTTACAGGCTTGCCGCAAATTGCCGTTCAGTACGACCGCAGCCGCTTGGCGCAATATGGTATCAGTGTAAAAACAATGAATCAAGTTGTTACAACAGCTTTTGCAGGCCAAAAAGCAGGCATTGTTTTTGAAAACGAACGCCGCTTCGACCTCGTTATGCGCTTAGATAGCGCGTATCGCAACAGCATTAGCGACGTGTCTGACCTCTTCGTTCCGCTGCCAAACGGAGGGCAAATCCCGCTTTCGCAAGTGGCAACAATAGGCTTCAAAGACGGCCCCGCCGAAATAGGTCGCGAAGCGGGAAAACGCTGCATCGTCATTGGTTTCAACCTCAAAGGGCGCGATGTGCAAAGCGTAGTGAACGATATGCAAGCCAAACTCAACAAGCAAATAAAGCTCCCATTAGGCTATTATTTCACTTACGGCGGCTCGTTTGAAAACCTCCAAAAGGCGACCGAACGATTGCTTATTGCGCTGCCAATCGCCCTGCTTTTAATTTTCATTTTACTCTATTTCACTTTCCACTCTGCCAAACAAGCCGCGCTGATTTTCACGGCTATCCCGATGTCGGCCATCGGGGGCGTTTTCGCCCTGCTTTTGCGCGGAATGCCTTTTAGCATCTCGGCAGGGGTCGGTTTCATCGCCCTCTTTGGCGTAGCCGTTTTAAACGGAATTGTGCTAATCGGCACCTTCAACGACTTGGAAGAAGAAGGCTTCGACGATATTATACAACGAGTAAAAGAAGGCACTAAAATACGGTTGCGCCCCGTTTTGATGACTGCAACCGTCGCTTCATTAGGCTTTCTGCCGATGGCTTTATCACACGGCGCAGGCGCGGAGGTGCAAAAGCCATTGGCCACCGTCGTTATCGGCGGACTACTTAGCGCAACCTTTCTTACGCTCGTTGTTTTGCCGCTTTTATACCTTATTTTTACTAAAAAAAGCACCGAAAGACATCTCCTTTCTATAAAAAATGCGCCGCTTGTCACGAGTATTTTCGTCCTTTTTGCGTTCTTTTCGCCTAATTTATTTTCGTCTAATTTTCTTTCCTCTAATTTGTTTGCACAAAAACACATCACTATCGAGGAAGCCGTCGCTATCGGCTTGCAACAAAACCTGTATTTGCGCGTCAATGATGCCGAAATTGCGAAAGCTAACGCCCATATTAACACCGCCGCCGCGCTACCAAAAACGGGTGTTTTTATAGAAAACGAAGATTTGCGCCCCAGCGATCCCGAAGGTATTTTGAAAGCAGGGCTTTCGCAAACACTCGATTTTCCGACGGTTTACCCCGCAAAACGCCAGTTGGCCATCCAGCAAGCCAAACAAGTAAGCCTCAATAAAGGCATTTCGGAAATTCGTTTGCGCCGCACTATCCATCTCGTTTATTATGACTTATGGTATTTGTACGATAAAAAAAAGCTCTTTACGCGCTTAGATACGCTTTACAGCAAGCTCGCTGATGCAGCCGACTTGCGCACAAAAACAGGCGAAGCCACAGGCTTAGAGCGCATCGCAGCTGCCGCAAAAAGTAGCGAGCAAAAGGCGGCATTACGACAAGTAGAAAAAGACATTGCTATCGGCGAGCAAGCCCTCATGCAGCTGCTTAATAGCACCGAACGCATAGCACCAAGCGACAAATCCTTAGAAAAAATAGTCCTCGACCTGCCAGCCACCGTTTCCGCGTCGCACCCACAACTCGCCTTTCAACAGCAAAATATCGCAATAGCGCAAGCCGAAAAACACTTGCAAAATCAGCAAAATCTCCCCGATTTTTCAGGGCGCATTTTCTCGCAACGCGCCTATGGAAAACCGAACCCTTATAGCGGTTTTTCGCTCACCATCGGCATACCGCTTTTTGCGGCAAACGCAGAAAAACAAAACGTGGCTAAACTCGAAATAGCTTTACAAGAAAAACTATTTGCGCAGCAAGCTCAAGCACTCGCTGCCGCGCAAATAGAAGCCAACAATCGCACCATACAAGCGCAAATCGCTTTAGAATATTATGAAAAAACAGGATTGCCACAAGCCCACGACATCATCGCCGCCGCAACATTAGCCTATAAAAGCGGCGAAATAAGCTATGCCACGCTCTCGCTTTACCTCTCGCAAGCCACCGATATTCAACAAAATTATCTAAACAGTTTAGCGCGTTACAACCAAGCCGCTACCGAGCAAACCTTTCTTGCAATTAGTTGGTAGAAAATAAGATTTACACGTTCCTTACTCGCCCCCTTACGTTTCACCTCATACCTATAAAATGACCTATAAAACGCCACTGTTCGCAGGACTGCTCCTTTTAGCAGCTTG
>JBEEMU010000179.1:0-3263 GCA_041192485.1 Bacteroidota bacterium
GTAGTAGAAGAAGTGTTGTCGACAACTATTCGGGTATTCGTACAGGTGTAAGTTGTGGTTGCGTTTGCCGAATTGAATAAAATTCTCCCTTGAAAAGTCGAACTTTTTAAAATAGTAATCACACTATTTGAAAAATTAACCGTTTTGGTGGTCGCGCCCGAAATAGCAATTTGGGTAGCCGCCATCGGAAAGCCATTTGTATTGAAGTTTTGTGCGGCGATGGTGATGAGAGCTGTTGTATTGAAAGCTCCTGCGAGGGTGTAAGTTCCTACGGTGGTCGCAGTAGAAAAATCTAAGGTGCCTGTTACTTTCGTGGCAGTCGTTCCTATATCGATAGTCTGCGAACCCGAACCCGTAAAGGGCTGCGAAGACGTGAAATTAAAGCTTGCATTGCCATTCGGACAAAGTAAACTGCCATTGATAGCCGTTAGTTTTCCCGAAAAGGAGAAGGTCGCAGGGTTCGGTGCCGTCACATTAAAGTCTTTACAGTTTCCACTGTTTAAAACAATGACATTGAAATTGGAAGCCACCGGAAAAAAAACATTGTCGTTGATGCTTGGCGCAATAGCCGGACTTACGCCACCGCCAGGCACGGTTTCCCAGTTGCCCACATTCGTATAAATGTTACTTAGCGCAGCAGCTCGCCAATAATAATTGGTTGCAATAGCGTCTTTGGGGGTCAAACTGCATAAAAGTAGCAGCACTATTGAAGCTATCCAATAGTTAGACGTTATTTTAATCATATTTAATTTTTTTGTAAGCGGTAAAAATAGGTATTTTGAGCAGAAGCGAATTTGTAAGAGCTACAAAGAAGACGTGTTTTAAAAAAAATAAGTTGCATCGTTGTTTTTTAAAAAAATAGCCTACACTCTAAAAAGAGTATAGGCTATTTGTATTTTATTAATTTTAAAAAAACCTACTCCTTCTCCTTAATTAAGTTTTTCAATTCGGGAAATGAGGTCATTAAGTCGGGTATTTGCTCTTGTGTGACGCGCTGCCCGTTTAGGTAGGCAACGATGAAGGCATCGGGGAATTTTGCGGTGATTTGTTTTAGTTTGGCACTCGCTTCCGCAAAATTTCGATGGAAACCGACGGTGTAGCGGAACATACCCGTTCCGTAAGTCGTTTCTATCATCGCGCTCGGACTGTCTATCAAAACGGCATCGTCGAACATCGTTTTCGTCGCCTTTACCTGCACTTTATACACCAAACCTTCCATATCCTTTCTGAATTTTTCGCCATCTGACACCACTAATTGTTCGCTCATCTTCGGGCGCACTTCTTCGAGCGTCATTTTTGTGGGGTCGTAGCCCAAAACGCGCACCTCTACGCGCTGATTTAGCGAGCGTCCGACCTCGTTAGCCATGCCGTCGGGCGTTTTATTTTGCGCAATCGGATAGCTCATTCCTACGCTTCGCATCAAAATGCGGTCGGGCGTAATGCCTTTTTGCATGAGGTAAGACGCTATTTCGTCTAAGCGTTTTACGGCAAAATAGAGGGCAAAATTGCGGATACCATCGTCGTGTGTGTGTGCCGTAAACTCGAGCTTGGCTTTCGGGAATTTTTGCAAAACAACGGCTAAGGTATTCAATTGATTGGCGTTTGTGGGTATCAGCGTCATCACGGATTCGTTGTAAAGCATCGGGCTTATCTTCACATTTGCCGATACTGGCCGCGCTTCTTCGGGCAAAACAACGGCTGTTTCTCTAATTGTAGAGCCGCCGCCTTCGCTTTTTAGGTCTTTTTCTAAAAATTCAATAAAACTCGACGGGATGCTTACTTTTTTCATATCGGCAACAGACCCCTTGAAATAAGCAACGTATAAATCGGAACCGCCCTTGCTGCCCATGCGGTCAGACGAGAGGTAAGCGCGATTGCCGTCTTTTGTGATGCGAAAATAGCGGTCGTCGGCGGGCGAATTTATGGGCAAACCCATATTTATGGGGGAAGTGAAGGCCTTTGCCGTGTCTATAAACGTGGTTTTAAACACATCTAAGCCGCCAATACTCTGCAAATTATTTGAGCTATAATAGAGTGTGCGCCCATCTTTTGCTAAAAACGGGCTAACTTCATCGAAAGGCGTATTGATGACGGGGCCTAAATTCATCGGTTCCGTCCACACGCCGTTGCTGCTGCGCTGACTTATGTAAATATCGCGTCCGCCATAGCCGCCTGCACGGTCGGAGGCAAAAATCAAAATACTATCGCGGAAAAAGTAAGAATCGCCCTCCCACGTTTGCTTTAAATTGATGGGTTCGGGTAGCAATTTGGCAGGCTCGCGGAGCGACGTATTGGTAGAATCATCTACATACGGCGCGTAGAGCAAGGCTCCAGGGTCGGCTTTGAGCGCACGTCCGATATACAAAAACACGCCGTCTTCGCTCAAATCCAAGATTTGGTCGTTGCCTTCGCTGCTATACGGCGCGTCTTGTCGTTGCGGCTGCGCCCACTCTCCTTTGTCTTGTTCGGTAATAAAAATATCGCTTTTCGCCGTACCAAACACGTCATCGGGTTTGTTTTGTGTATCGCGTTTTCCGCCAATATTATCGGCGCGGACAGCCGAAAACAGCAAAACGTCTTCGCTTTTCGCGTTGGTACCCACTACGGGTGCGTATTCATCGGCATCGGTATTGATAACATCGCCCAAATTATCGCAATAAGCCAACTGCTCGCCATACAGCAATTTCGAGCCCCGCAAGCAGCGTTGAATATCGTTTTTTGCATCTGGCCGTTTTGGGTCGTCGCTTTTCATCACGCCCAAGGCCAGCTTATAATATTTCACCGCTTCTTCATAATGCTGCTGATAATGGTGGGCTTTTGCCAAAAAATAATACGTTTCTTGCGGCGGTTTTTCACCTGCTACGGGGTCTTTCGGCGTAAGCTCTTGCAAAAACTGTTGCGCTCGCGCCGATTGTCCGAGTCGGAAATAGCACACGCCAATCAAATATTTAATCTCATTATCCTTCGGTTTTTGTTGCGAATAAGATAATAATAGAGGGAGCGATTGCGAATATGCGCCATTCGAGAAATAGCGTACCGCCTTATCACGCGGCGTTTCTTTTTGCGCGAACGCCGAAATTGTCATTAGCAAGACGATGCTAATCGTTGAAATAAATTGCTTCATAAATAGTGTATAAATAATCACGGTTTTGAAACCCTGTTTACTTTGCCGCAGACGTTTAAGTAGGGCGTTCTGGGGAAATGATGACCGTGTTTACTTTGCCGCAGGCGCTTAAATAGGGCGTTACGGGGAAATGATGACC
>JBEEMU010000180.1:0-3528 GCA_041192485.1 Bacteroidota bacterium
CTACCCGGAGGCGCGTCTATTATGATAAAAGAGGGCGTTTTGAAAAATCCAGACGCAACAGTTATCATCGGGCAACACGTTCACCCACCCTTGCAAGCAGGAAAAATTGGCATGAAAGCAGGGGCGTATATGGCTTCTGCCGATGAAATTTATGTGAAAATTTTTGGAAAAGGCGGACACGGCGCATTGCCGCAAGACTGTGTAGATCCTGTTGCTATCATGGCAACGATGATTGGCGCGTTGCAGCAAGTTGTGAGCAGAAATGCGCCGCCGACTATCCCTTCGGTTCTTACTTTTGGTAAAATTGTGGCGAACGGCTCCACCAATATCATTCCCGACGAGGTGAGCATGGAAGGAACATTCCGCACATTTGACGAAACTTGGCGCACCGCAGCCCATCAAAAGTTAGTAAAAATGGCCGAAGGAATTGCCGAAAGCATGGGTGGACGCTGCGAATTTACCATCGTAAGAGGCTACCCTGTTTTGAATAATCATCACGAACTGACAAACCGTACATTTGCGTATGCGCAAGATTATTTAGGCCCTGAAAACGTGGAAGAACTGCCCATTCGCATGACTGCCGAAGATTTTGCGTATTATTCGCACGAAATTCCAGCCGTTTTTTACCGCTTGGGAACTGGCAACGAAGCATTAGGTACTACCTCGCCGCTTCATACCGCAAAATTCAATATCGACGAAAGTGCGCTCGAAATAGGCGCAGGTTTGTTTGCGTATATTGCCGTGCAGGAACTGGCAAACTAAGGAAGTTATCTTTTTTAACCCATTCCTAAACAAAAATATTACAATATTTTCATTTAGTGGAATCGCTTGGTTGGCAAAACTCCAAATTAGCCTGTATCATCATCGGCGATAGCTTTTCATACGAAGGCTTAATAGCTTACACGCTTGGCGAAATAGTCGTTTTTTTAATAGAAGTTTTAATAAAATAACCATCATACATACGATGCTCAATCGCAAAATAATGCCAACTATTGGCACAATAGACTCTATTGCGATACCGCAATATGAAACAATTTTGTTGGAAAATGGCGTTCCGTTACACGTTTATACGGCAGGCACACAACCTGTTGTAAAATTAGACATTGTGTTCAGAGGCGGCCGTTGCAGCGAGGAACAGCGTTTGGCAGGCACCGCAGCTATCAAACTTTTGCGCGAAGGTACAACAACGAGAACCTCCGCCGAAATTGCCGAATACTTGGATTTTTATGGCGGAACCCTGTATCCGACGGATAGCATGGACACTACGGGCTTTACGCTTTACTGCCTTTCCAAGCATTTAGAGCCGTTGCTGCAACTCGTGGTCGATTTGCTTTGCCAGCCTCTTTTTCCTGAAAACGAATTGCAAACCTATATAGAAAACGCACAGCACGGTTTGCGCATCGATTTGGATAAAAACGACACGATGGCCTATCGAATCGCTACCGCTGCCGTGTTTGGCGACGAGCATCCGTATGGCTATAATAGCACCGAGGAAATGTATGCGCAACTCACTCGCGCCGCTTTAATCGAATATCGCAACGAAAATTTTGTGGCAGAAAACTGCTTTACTATCGCAAGTGGACAGTTTGGCGATACCGAAAAAGCCTTGATACAGCAGTATTTAGCAAAATTGCCAAAAAGCGGAAAATCGCCAAAAAGCATCGTTTTACCATCAAAAACACCTTATAGCGAACATATTTTGCATCATTCCAAAAAGAAATCGTTACAATCGGCTATCTGTTTGGCGCGTCCGTTTTTCAACCGCGAACACCCCGATTATATTGATGCCACTATTTTAAATGTTGTGTTTGGCGGCTATTTTGGCTCGCGCCTAATGAGTAATATCCGCGAAGATAAGGGCTATACTTATGGCATTTACTCGTCTATTGGACGCATGAAATACGACGGTTACTGGTTGGTAAGCGCAGAAGTTGGTAAAAAAGTAGCTAAAAATGCCTTAAAAGAAATTTATTTTGAAATGGACCGTTTACAAAGCGAACTCATTTCAGATACGGAAATGACCTTGGTCAGAAACTATTTAATGGGGCAATATTTGCAGCAATTAGACGGCGTTTTCAGTACTTCTAATGTCATGCGCGAACTTATCAACGTGGAATTACCGATGGCATTTTATGAAAAAATGATTACTCGCATAAAAGCAATTACACCCGAACGCCTGCAAGAGTTGGCCAAAATGTACCTATGTAAAGTCGATTTTTATGAAGTTGTTGTAGGATAAACCTGCGATTTTATTCAAATTTTGCTGATACTATATGGATTTGATGGAAACATCAAGTAGTAGGTAAGTTCCTGCTTTTTTGAACCACATAAAGTTTTTAGCACCTACTCTTAGGTGTTTCTTATGTGGTTCAAAATCAACTTATGTAGTTCAAAATCAACTAAAAAAGGTAAAAAGCAGCCCTTCCACCAAAAAAAAATTAGTATAAGAAATTTTGTGAAAAAAATATTTCTGAAAAACATTTTATATGAAAAATGAAATTTTATGAACTTTAATTTTCTAAACGATGTTTATAGAATAAAGAAATTTTTATTTCAAAACCCAGCTATCCAATACGGTTTGGATAAAAACTAGTTTATTATGAATAATAAAATTATCTACGGCTTAGTTGGCTTAATTGCTCTTTTATTAACTGTATATGGCGTGAAAAATGGCTTCGGGAAGCACGAAGGCATTGGCATTGATTTCGAAAAAGCAGAGAGTCGCACCCTTGTAGAAATGGTGTCGGCGAGTGGTAAAATTTACCCTGAAAACGATGTGAAAATCAGCCCCGATGTGTCGGGCGAAGTCATCGAGCTTCATGTAAAAGAAGGCGATTCGGTGCGAGCGGGGCAGTTATTAGCCAAAATAAAACCCGACCCCTATCAGCCCGCTGTTGAGCGGAGCCAGTCGGCTGTTGGCAGCGCACGCGCATCGGTTGATGTTGCGAGTGCGCAAATAGGGCAAATAGAAGCGCAAGCCGCGCAAGTCGAATCGCAGTTAGACAATGCCCGAACAACCTTAAAACGCCAAGAACAATTGTTTAAAGATGGCGTTATCGCACAAGCCGACCTCGACCAAGCGCGTACTGCTGTGCGCACCTTTGAGGCAAACTTGTCGGCTGTAAAAGCGCAAATTCGTTCGGCGCGTGAAAACGTGAACGCCGCCGAGCAAAATGTAAAAGGCGCAAACGCCACTGTTCGCGAAGCCCAAACCAACCTTTCGAAAACCTTGATTTACGCACCCGTAAGCGGCATTATTTCAAAACTTAATGTCAAAAAAGGCGAGCGCGTTTTGGGAACGCAGATGATGACGGGTACAGAAATGATGCGCATTTCTAATTTTACAGCCATGGAAGTGCAGGTAGATGTGAGCGAAAGCGATATTTTGCGTGTAGCCGTAGGCAATGAAGCCGATATTGAAGTTGATGCCTATTTAGACCGCAAATTCAAAGGCAAAGTAACAGAAATTGCGGCTTCCGCCAAAGAATCGGCACTTGCCGCCGCTACAAACGACCAAATGAGCAATTA
>JBEEMU010000181.1:0-5060 GCA_041192485.1 Bacteroidota bacterium
TACAAGGATATTGGTAGGTATGAAGTCTTATTTGCCCTGTAAAGTCAGCCACCCATACTATTTTTGATTTATTATTCGTAGTGCTAATGTCGTCATTGAAAGGTCCGAGTAAATTATTAGAAACGTCAGAAATCGCTAATTGAGAGTCATAATTACCTGCTCCACCATCAGTTGGGTCTGTGCTAAATGTATAAGTCATACCCCTCACTACGTTGATAGTGGTGTATTTACCCCCAGTGATGCCCGTACCAATAGAGGCAAATGACGTAGTAGGCGTGTAAGCCGTTCCCGAACTTGCCGTACTGCTCGTACAGATATAACTAGTAGGCGGGTTAACTGTTTGCTGACCCACCACCTGTGTATTCGTGGTATTTGTTGTACAGTTGGGCGCAGCACCAGCAAGGTACTGATTTAACTGTACTCGAACTACGCCTGTAAAAGTAGCCGTCCAAACTACTGTGGATTGTGTGCCGCAAGCATCATCATTATAAGCTATTGATGCTCCAATAACAGCATTATTATTATTATATACCGTTATTTTACTATCATACGTACAAATTGCCCCATTTGCAGGGCAAGTACTCCATGAGTAAGTAGCACCTTTATAAACCTGCCATAAAACATATTCGCCAGCATAGCTATTGGCAGCAGCATAACCCCAAGAGCCTTTCGGTGGCGTATATACTGTACCTAAAGGGAAGTTTGTACTACTAGGGTCGCACTGTGCGAATATATCCGTAGCACTAAATATAATAAATATATATATAGATATAGATAGTTTCATATTGAAAAATTAAAATAGTTGGATTAGATAGTAAAATTAAAAATTGTATGTTCTTTATATTAGCTTATTCCACAATTTCATATTCTCCTTGTTTAAGATTTTGGCGTTTTTCATTGGGCATTGCCTCGTATTCTTTGCGCGATATTTTTACCTTACGGCTTGGTTGTGGTGTATTTGCAATTTGCAGATACAATGCGGGATTTGCATTTACCCAAGCTGCTTTTTTTTGGGCATAAGTTTCGTTATTCGCTTTCGCATCGCCCGTATCGATAAAAGTAGGGAACCCTGCTTTTTGCGCATTTATCATCGCCGTATCTTGGCTAAGGTTATTGCTAACCTCTATTTCTTGTGTAATTTCGGGCGAATTATCCCCTGCAGCTTTCGCTTGCGAAATTTTTAATATCGTAATTTGCGGCGCGTTAGGCTCCGAAATTATTGTGTTTGTTGCTTGCAAAGCGGTATCACGCTCTTCTTGCGTTTTCCTTTCCACTTCTATGTCTTTATATTGCGATATAGTGGGAAATTGAAAAGGTGTAGTAGGTATAGCCTGTTGCCCCCACGCCCCCTGTGCCGCCCCCAGCAGCCCAAGCACGGCAAAAAATCGGAATAGTATAATTTTTTTCATATAAAAGGTATAAATAGTTGTTGATTATAAATTAGTTGGGTTGAGGAGGGATGTTTTACATTCTGTTATTTCAAGCACGCTTAAACCAATTTTCAAGACTGATGCCGTCTAAGCGTTTAAAATCTTTTAGGTTGTCTGTTACTAAAACAAGTTGGTTTTCAATGGCCGTTACACCAATAAGCAGGTCAAACTCGTCGTGAATAGGTGTACCCATTTTTCGTAGCCGTACTTTTTCTTGCGCATATACTGTTGCATCAAAACTTGATTTCTTTGTGACTGAATGCACGACTCGCCTTTAGTTCGGCGATAATTTCTTCTGCCGATTTTTCGGAAGCAAATGCGCCGAAAGATGCATAAAAGCGGCTGTCTATGGTTGTTTTTGTGGTGTCAATAGAGGCCGATAAACGCTCTATTAACGCTTTTTTACCCGTAATAGGCATACTTTCTAATAAGCCTAAATAGGTTTCTACAAGATTATTATTAGTATAATTCATATTCATTTTTTTTAATTTTGTTAAAAATAGTTATTTTTCTCGTTACGCCTCACAAATGTTAGTAAGATTTGCCCAAGCACGGCAAAAAGTTGAGATAGTATAATTTTTTTCATATAAACGGTACAAATAGTTGTTGATTATAAATTAGTTGGATTGAGGAACGTAGTTTAAATATCGTCTAAAAGTTCCGTTTCTAAAATAAAAATAAAGTGGCGTAGAATGGCGATGATGGAGAGCAAATCGTCATGGTCGGTAGAGTTATAGGTTTTTGATACACAATAGGTTTTATCTAATAAAGTAACAAACGACCAACTCTGCCCTATGATTTGCGCGCCATAAATGGGCTTGCCGTTATTGTTTTTTGCTTGCGCAATAAGCAACGCTTCTAAAAGTTGTGCCATCGGCTCGCCCGAAGGATTTATTTGTGGCTTGTATTCATGAAAATGAAAATATGGATTTTTAGGTTTGTTCAGGATACCAGTTGCGACCATAAAATCGGTTTTGGTACTTAGAGGAATACCATCTACCACTGCGGCAATCGTTTTTTCATAAAAATTACTGTAACGACCATTACTAAACACGTGTCCGAGCGGTAGAATTTGACTGATGAAATTCATTTTCAAATCTTCTTCGTTCCAACGGTCTATATCGCGAATAGCAAGGGGTAGAATACGGTCAAAAATCCCCTGTTCTACCATATCTAATAATGGAGGGGGGACGCTAATCCAACGTTCCATTTCGGGCGTTTTAGCATTCTTGACGCGCACGAGTTGAAACATTTCAACTAAATCGGCTTCGGTATAAATTATTTTTTTTGGCGGTCTTGGCATTTTTATATAAAATATTAAAAAAGGGTTAGTAGTAAAGTTGATTGATCGCGGTTATATATCGTCTAACAATTCCGTTTCTAAAATATGCACAAAATGCCGCAGAATGGCGATGATTTCTAATAAATCGTCTTTATCTGTAGAGTCAAACTGTTTTGAAATGCAATAAGTGCGGTCTTTGAAGGTCACAAACCGCCAATTTGCACCCACTATTTCAATACCATACAAAGGTTTGCCGTTTTTATTCGTTTCCTGTGCGATTAAAAAAGCCTCTAAAAGTTGTGCCATACTATCGCCTGTCGGTTTAGAGGGCTTGTATTCTTGAAAATGAAAATACGGATTTTTGGGTTTACTAAACACGCCTTTTGCTATCATAAAATCCGTTTTTGTGGTTAGTGGAATGGTTTCCACAACGCCCGAAACGGTTTTTTCGTAGTACGTGTTATAGCGTCCGTTAGGGACAAAAGCGCCAATTGGTAAAATTTGGCTGATAAACATCATTTTCAACTCCTCTTCATTCCAACTGTCTATGTTTTTAATCGCAAGCGGTAGGATACGGTCAAAGTTGTATTGTTCTCCCACATTAAGTTGTGCGGTAGGCGCAGCGAGCCAACGCGCCATTTCGGGCGTTTGCTTGTCGGCGATACGGTCAAGATTGAATAGGTCAATCAAATCGGCTTCCGAGTAGTTTATTTTTTTGGGTGCGCGTGCCATCGGTATGAATTATGAATTTGTACGCGCTTATGCGTCTAACAGTTCGGTTTCTAAAATATGTATAAAATGGCGAAGAATGGCGATGATGGCGAGTAAGTCGTCTTTGTCGGTAGAAATAAAGGTTTTCGAGATGCAGTACGTTTTGTCTAATAATGTGACAAACGACCATTGTTTGCCTACGATTTCTGCGCCATAAATGGGTTTGCCGTTTTTATTTTTTTCTTGTGCGATGAGCATCGCCTCCAAAAGTTGCGCCATAGAATCGCCTGTTGGTTTTTTGGAAGGTTTGTATTCTTGAAAATGAAAATAGGGTTTTTTAGGAAAATCCAAAACACCCGTTGCGACCATAAAATCCGTTTTTGTAGTCAATGGAATACCATCAACGACTGCTGCGATTGTTTTTTCATAAAAATTTCTGTAGCGTCCGTTACTAAACACATGTCCGAGCGGCAGGATTTGACTGATAAAATTCATTTTCAAATCCTCCTCGTTCCAACTGTTTATATCCCGAATCGCTAAGGGTAGAATACGGTCAAAAATATATTGCTCGGCTACATTTAGCGTTGGTATTTCTACCTTCAACCACCGTTTCATTTCAGTGGTTTCCATAATCGTTATTGGCTTAAGTTGTAGCATATCGACCAACTCGCCTTCGCTATAATTTACTTTTTTGGGTGATCTTGGCATTTTTTTAAAAAATTAAAAAAGGATTAAGTGGTTAGTTTATATATTTTGTTTAGTTGTATTTTTATAAAATATCGTCTAACAGTTCGGTTTCTAAAATATGTATAAAATGGCGAAGAATGGCGATAATGGCGAGTAAGTTGTCTTTATCGGTAGAAATAAAAGTTTTCGAGATGCAGTACGTTTTGCCTAATAATGTGACAAACGACCATTGTTTGCCTACGATTTCTGCGCCATAAATGGGTTTGCCGTTTTTATTGTTTTCCTGTGCTATCAACATCGCTTCTAATAATTGCGCCATCGGCTCCCCTGAAGGGTTAATTTGTGGTTTATATTCATGGAAGTGAAAGTAAGGACTTTCAGGTTTGTTCAAAATGCCTGTTGCCAGCATAAAATCCGTTTTTGTGGTCAAAGGGGTACCTTCAACGACTCCTGAAATCGTCTTTTCGTAAAACGCTTTATAGCGTCCATTGCTATTCATTTGTCCTAAGGGCAATACTTGGCTGATAAACTGCATTTTCAAGTCTTCTTCGTTCCAGCCGTCAATATCGCGAATGGCTAAGGGCAAAATACGGTCAAAAATGCCCTGCTCTACTACATCTAGTACGGCTGCGGGTGCGCTTAGCCATCGCTCCATTTCAGGTGTTTGCCGTCCTTTGATACGCTTAAGCGCGAATAATTTGATTAACTCGGCTTCGCTATAATAAACTTTTTTGGGCGTTTTTGCCATTTTTATAAAAATATTAAAAAAGAGATTAAGAAATTCTGTTGTTCGCGCATGGCTTCGAGGTCGGCCATGCGCTGTTGATAGGTTTGCGAAAGCCAATAGCTTATAGTAGCATGGTCTTCGCCTTTTTTTATTTTGCGGATTATTTTTTCCATTTTTTATAATCTACATATCGTCTAACAATTCCGTTTCTAAAATATGTATA
>JBEEMU010000182.1:0-7899 GCA_041192485.1 Bacteroidota bacterium
GCTATATTCATATTTATTGACATTAATTGTGAATTAGTTAAAAAAATGTAGTTATTTGTCTGCGGTTTAAACGAAGTTTAAACACCTCTTGCTTCCTCTTTTTCAACCTCGCTCTGCGGAACTCTGCGGAACTTCTGCGGAAACTCTTCGGAACTTCTGCGAACCCCTGCGTTTAAAAAAACTTCCTGTCTTTAAAAAAATTCCTGCGTTTAAACCCACAAACAACGTAAACAGAGTCCAAAATTTACCGCAAAAGTACGCTTTTTTGATTGATTTCTTCTGAAAATAAAAAAAATGAGCTTTTTATAAAAAACAGAAGTTTAGCTAACAAATTGCGCCGTATCTTTGCTGCGATGGTAACAGACAATAAAAAAGCGGCATTATTATATGAAGGTTTGCGCGATTTTGAGCCGTGGCTGCTTGATATCATGCGTGAAGGCCTTGCTGATTTGGGCGGCCGCCCTCCCGACTTTTGGCAGGCGGCAGCGGGGCGTTTGACCGATGCGGGTGCGAGCGGTGCGGCAAATATGCTGCGCGAAATTCCGAAATTTTATTTGCAAGACGACGACTGGCAAACGCCTACATTGCGCTGTTTGGCAGAGCTTTTTTTATTGGTGCAAGCCGCCAAAAATAGCGATAAATTATCGGAAACGCTTGGAAATGAGCTATTAGTAACGGCCGGAATTACCATTAAAAGCAGTAGCTTATTAGAAAATAAGGACGCAAACTTTGCCGAAATTGTGGACACTTGGCAGGTTTTGGGTGAAAAAAGCGGTAAAACAATAGACGATGCCCTGCAATATCGCCGTACATGGCTGCGCGGAAAAACTAACGGCTTGTATGCCGTATTTCTCGACTATGATTTTAGTAATAAAGGCTATAAAACTAACTATACCGTCGGGACGGAATGGCAAGGCGACTTAGTGTTTTACCCAGCTAATGCAGGGCTTCGCGCTTTTGAAAAAACCAAGCAAGCACCGCCTTTTAAACGCTTCGAAACGACGTTTGCCTATGCCAATTTTAGCGAATTTCAAGAAGCTGTGGCAAAGCAAACCGCCGCTGCACCTTGGCTAAAAGCAATGCCCTGCACCTTGCAAGAGGCAACACCTTATTTTTACCAAAAAAAACACTATTTAATTGACTGTCAAGGTTTTATGCTGCCTTTGTCTATAAAGGAAATGCCTTTTTGGAAATTATTAGCGATAAGCGGAAATGCTCCAATTACGGTATTCGGCGAGTGGGTTTACGACAAATTCGAGCCGTTAAGTGGCTTTTCGGCAGGGCAGTGGATTGCGTTTTAGATATTGCTCGTCTAATAACAGGGCTTCTTTAAACTTATTTTTTTACCACCCGTTTCGTTATTTGTTTCCCAAAATCGTCCGAAACTTTTATAAAATAAATACCTGCTGCTTGATGCGCTAAGGAAATTTGCGTTTGATTGCTATAAATAACGGTGGTAGAAAGTGTTTCGCCTAATGTATTTATAACCGAAATTGTGCTTTTGGCGACGCTATTTATAGTCGCGACGCTATTTATAGTCGCGACGCTATTTTCATTTCCAATATAAATAGTAAAATCGCCTTCGGTTGGGTTTGGATAGAGCTGCACGTCGGCAATTGTCGAGCTGCTTTTAGCGGCATCGTCGGTGGCAAGCCAGTTGCTCGATGAAAAAATACTGATGCCGCCGCGCTTGTTGCCGACCACAAAATCTAAAATGCCATCGCCGTTAATATCTGCAATAGCGGGAGCCGAATTATTGCCCAAATGAAGATGACTATACGCACTATCGCTGCGAGTAAAAACAGCGTTGCAATCCAAATTACTGCTATTTATAGCAGTATAACGCTGAATATTACCCGCTTCTGTGCCTACATAACATTCGTAAACTCCGTTCACATCTACAACACGCGGGACAGGGTAGCCCGCTGCATAACCAATGCTAAGGTTGCGTCCGTCTATTTTACCGATGCTGTCGCACTTTAAACGGAAGCCATTTACGCCTTCATTGTGGTAATAACTCACATCGCCGCGGCGTTTACCAATCAAGACATCTTTTGCGCCGTCGCGGTCTAAGTCCACGATTTCGGGAACCGCATACAAGCCAACATCGATGCCTTCCCAGTTGTTTTGAGGTGTCCCAAAAGTGTATTGGCCGCCATTGAAACCCGTGCAAGGCAGGAAAATCAAGTAGCCGTCTTCTGTTCCCAACAATAAATCGCGGATACCATCGCCCGTCAAATCGCCGAAAGCAGGAGCCAAACATTTGTAGTTTTGCGTCCGCAAATTCAGCCAGTCAGTTGTTTGCAATTCATAAGCAGGAGCCGCGCTTGTCCCTATATTTTTATACAGCCATAGCGAAGCGGGAAACTTATTCGTTCCTACATTCGCAGGGTCGTAGCGGCCAACGCCGCCCACCACAATATCCATTTTGCCGTCATTATTATAATCGTAAAACATCGGAACCGACTGCATTCCGACATCGACCATCGCATTTCCCATAAAATCATTTTCGGCATACTGCCAAATAGGAGCGGTGTCTGCGCCAATATTTTTCATTCGCCAGACCTTATAATTTTCGTGTATTTGCTTCGGTTCGTTGGTTGCCACCAATAAATCGCGCTTATTATCGCCATTAGTATCTAAGATGAAGGCTGCTGGAAAAATCAGACTAATGGTAGGCGTTGCGTTCGGGTAATTAGGCGTTTGCGCAATAATATGTGCAGTATCGACACTGCCACCATTCACCACATAAGTCAGTCTATATCCCGAAACATCGCCAATCAACATTTCTTTATCGCCGTCATTATCCATATCCAAAGCGGCACTTGTGCTACCGGCATGGCGGTTGCCGATAAAGCTCAAACGCCCTGGACAACTGTCGCGGCGCGGCGAAAGGTTGATGGTAGAATTTAATTGATTTTCTGAAAAATGCCCCCAGCAGTCGGTTTCCAATTTAAAATCCAAGCTATCGCCGCAGCCGCGCCCCAATTCGTGCGACAGGCATTTATAATAATCCATGTATGCGCCACCTATTTCATAGCTTAAAATGTCTAAATCGCCATCGTTATCCACATCTATAATCGTTGGAATATCGATATTAGAAACATAGAGATTTGTCAAAAAACCGCCCGAAAAAACGTCGGGATACATCAAAGACGGGTTATGCAGCACAAATTTGAGCTGCCCCGCCTGATAAAAGCCGCGATACACTTTTACGCCGCCAACATAAGAAGCATAAATATCTTGAATGCCATCGCAATTATAATCGCGCAGCAAGGCCCAGTTCTCTACTTTTGGAAAATTTACGGCATATTCGGGGGCGTATTTATAATTACCCGTTGCGCTTGTTTTCAAGTAAGTTGTCCAAATATTTCCTTGTCGGTCAAAGATAACGAGGTCGTTGATACCGTCGTTATTCAAATCGGCGGCACTAAATTGCGGCGCACCAAGCCCACCCGCAAGTGCCGACAAACCCAAAATTCCGTTTTGTGTAATCGGCACATCAACAGGCTTTAGAGGCATTGTTTGCGCTTTCGCAACGTTTAAAAATAGGCTTATACCTAAAAATAAATGGATAAATACTGCTTTTTTCATGTTTTTTTATTGCTTTTTTAGCGATTGAATGGCTCCTCGTTTACCTATTGAAAGCCGCGGTTTAGTAAGAGAAAAGAGTAGTCTGTATAGTGGCAAAACCAAGCATTTTGCCGAAAGGCAGAATCGCCCATTCTAAGGGCAAAAGGTCTAAATTATTGAGTGCCGAGAAACAAAAGAAAGTGGCAAAAAAGCGAAAGGCGGTTTTTTCGCCTACCGTCTATGTTGAAATAGGTTGGTTAAAATAAATAGATTCGTTCATGGTATTTTCGCTGGTTTAAATACGCTCATTAAGCAGTAAAGTATAAATAATCACGGGTTTGAATCCCTGTAAAAACGGAAAATCTAACTGCGCTTATTTCCGCCGTAAAAAAGCTTTTTGAACACTCAAAATAGGGTTCGAGTCCACCGACGGCGTGTCTTTTGACGTGCCGCCAGAAGTGCGTACTGGTTTTTGCTTTGCCGACACTATTTCGTGGTAAATCACGCCATTTTCTAAACGGTCAAAGCAAGTGAGTGTGACACCTTCTATACTAAATAATTGGATAAAAGTATTGTCTATAAAATAGCCGTCTAATTTGATGCCATCATTTTCATCGACAAGCCAGTGGTTTTTGGTGCTATCAACCGCAACTAAACGGTAGGGGCGATTGTCTGCGCCGCCGTCGCCGTAAATAAGTTGAAATGTGTATTGCCCTGCGCTATCTTTTAGTGGGTGTATTTTCAAGGCCATTTTCACCTCTTGAAACTGCCCTTTTGTGGGACTATGCAGCATAAGTGTGCCTTCCCAATCGCCAATATAATCGCGTGGGAAAACGATGGTTCGAGAAGCTGTCTTTGCGGTTGTTTCGGCTGTCTTTTTCGTTTCCTTCGTTAAGCGAGGGCTACAAGCGGTAAAAAACAAGACCGAAAAGGAAAAAGAGAAAAAGAGAAAAGTGGGAAAGTAAAGAATAATTTTTTTCATGCTAATTTTTCATGCAAAGATAAGACAAATTAAGTAAAACGCCCACAATTATTCCCTAGGGGAATACAAATTCGTTTAAAAACTACAGAACAACATTATCCAACCATTTTGAGCTATCGGGAGCTTTATAGTGCCACATAAGTTGCAGTAATTCGGGCAGCGTGTCGGCGATTAAAAGCATGCTGCGGTTTTTTTCGCTCAAAAAACCCTCGCGCACCATCAAATCCAAGTGTGCTACCAAATGCGAATAATATCCGTTGATATTCAGTAGTCCGATTGGTTTTTGGTGCAAACCGAGCTGCGCCCAAGTAACCGTTTCGAAAACCTCGTCGAGTGTGCCGTAGCCGCCAGGAAGGGCGATAAAACCATCGGCCATATCATACATCATCGCTTTGCGCGTGTGCATCGTGTCGGTCACATGAACGTGTGTGATGCTGTCAAAAGCGATGCCTTCCGAATCATTTAAAAAGTGCGGAATAATACCTGTCACTTCGCCGCCATGCTTCATCGCGCTTTCCGCAATAAGCCCCATCAGTCCTACTCGACCGCCGCCATAAATCAAGCCGATTTGCCGTTGAGCAAATGTTTTGCCTAATTCTGCTGCTGCTTGGCGGTAAATTTCATTATTTCCGCGGCTACTGCCGCAATAAACGCAAATTTTCATCTCTTATAGGTTAAATAAAATATAGTAAGTTGTGTATTTTTATTTAAACGAAGTTTAAACCCTCTTGCGTTCTCCTTTGCCCCTTCTTTCGTGCAACGGAAACTCTGCGAAACGCTGTGAAAGCTCTGCGAAACGCTGTGGAAACGCTGTGGAAACGCTGCGAAACGCTGTGGAAACGCTGCGTTTAAAAAACCTCTTAAAACAGCAAACAAGTTAAACACCCGTAAAAAGTCCTTAATGTGTTTCCTTCACTTCGCCAGTGATAATTAGAATAAACGGTTTTTTCACGCTATTTAAATACACTTTAATTGTTTTTTCAAAATAGCCAATCTCGTGTGCGTCAAATTGAACAGGGACAATAGACGTTTGGCCAGGTTGAATAGCCGACTCTTGCCAGCTCGCTGCCGTGCAACCGCAAGTCGTGCGGATATTATCTATTAAAATAGAATCGGGCGTATTATTCGTAAATTTAAACTCGAAAGTAACGTCATGCCCTTGCGGAATATCGCCAAAATCGTGCGACAAAACATTCCATTCAATGGCGTGTTTGGCGGCAGCTTTCGGCAATTCCGCAGCTTTCGACGTTTCTACTGCGCTTGGCGCAACGCTCGCCTGCCCTTGCGCCCACAAAGCGGCTTTTGTCGAAAGAAGCACGAAAAAAAAGCCAATAAATCGTTTATTCATACCCGTTTTTTAGCTAAGTGCCTGCGGCAAAATAAACATGGTTATCATTAGCCCAGAACGCCCTATTTAACAGGGTTTCAAAACCGTGATTATTTATATGCTACCACTTAATAATGTTTAAAAATGGAAGATTGTTTTTAAAGAACTGCCTTATTCGGGGGCAACTTCGGCGGGTGCGCCGCTTACTTTCAGCTGAAAACCGTTGCCGTGAATATTTACAATTTCAATTGCGGGGTCGTCTTTCAAATATTTTCGTAATTTTGTGACGAAAACGTCCATACTGCGGGCTGTAAAGTAAGTGTCTTCGCCCCAAATTTTATTCAAGGCGGCACTGCGCGGCATCACATCGTTGAGGTGCATACAAAACATTTTCAGCAAATCGGCTTCTTTTGGCGAAAGCCGCCACTCTTCCGCATCGGATTTCAAGATGCGCAAAGGCACATCAAAATGGTATTTGCCGATAAAATACTCGCGCTCGGGAACGGGGTCGGGCGTGGCAGAAATACGCGAGCGTTTCAGAAGTGCTTGTACGCGGTAAATAAATTCCGTAGAATCGAAGGGTTTCGTGATGTATTCATCTGCCCCGATTTTGAAGCCTTTGATGACATCTTCTTTCATCGTGCGAGCCGTTACAAACATCAGCGGCACCTTCGTGTCGCGCTCACGGATTTCTTGGGCAACCGCAAAGCCGTCTTTTTTCGGCATCATCACATCTAAGATGCAAAGGTCGAAGACATTGGGGCGGAAGGCGGAAACGCCTGCTTCGCCATCTACCGCAATAGTGACATCGTAGCCATGCAGTTCTAAATAGGAGCAAAGTACTTCACGGAAGTTTGTGTCGTCCTCGACAAGCAGTATTCGGGTATTCATATCTTAAACTGTTTTTTTTATTTTCAACGGTGAAATAATGATTGGAAAACCGTCGGGGTCGGAAAACGCCCGACCATTTTCCTGCCAGTAAGGATTTCGGATAGAAATAGGTAGAACATTTTTACCACTAAAACGGTTTAAAATGGCATGATATTCTGCTTCCGAAGCAGGGTAAAAAACCAATATATCGTCGTCATCGAGGCGGCGAACTGCTTTTTCGGCGGACTTGGTAAATTCTAAATGCCAATCAAGCCCTTTTTTTCCTAAAAAGATACCGTCATAGCCAGCGTGGTTTTCAAAACTTCCCAATAATTCAAACCCTAAAAAGTGAGTATAAAAGAATATAATAGCTTGAAAATCGTCTGTGTGTCGTGCTAAACGAAAGGTCATTTGTGTATTTTTTAAAACTTCGCTACAAAGTTACATACAATAGTTGAATAATGGCTCCATTACTTTAACACTTTAACGACATTTTAACCTATTTGAATATTTAATAAGTAAAAAAAGGGGATATTTGCTGAAATTATAGCACCTCTTAGCAGCGAATTGAGGGTTCGAAACGTTTATAAGGATAGGCTTTGAACCGCATAAGTTTATTTTAAACCACATAAGGCATCTAAGAAACACCTAAGAAGGTTAGTCACATAATATTTTGTGGGTTGAATACGCTAAAAAATAGGCTTATCTGACCTTATGTGCCTTTTGTGGTTGTTAGTCTAATATTTCAAGGGATAGCAGGTAGCTGCAGCGCGGCGTGGTCTTTGTAGTTCATATCGGTGGCGACCTAATAAAGGTGCATCGCACCGTAGTATCCAAACAAGGCATTTATACACTGCGGTGCGATGCACCTTGACGCGCTTTCTACAAATGTTACGGTGCGATGCACCTTGACGCGCTTTCTACAAATATTACGGTGCGATGCACCTTGACGCGCTTTCTACAAATATTACGGTGCGATGCACCTTGACGCGCTTTCTACAAATATTGCGGTGCGATGCACCTTGACGCGCTTTCTACAAATATTGCGGTGCGATGCACCTTGACGCGCTTTCTACAAATATTGCGGTGCGATGCACCTCATCACTTAAAATATTACACTAACTTGTGGTTCAATTTAAAATCAACT
>JBEEMU010000183.1:0-5681 GCA_041192485.1 Bacteroidota bacterium
TCACTCGTTATTTGTTACAGCCAATCCATCATCATTACGAAAAAGGTGCATACAGCAGGTAAAAATACCCACGACCATTCTGGAAATGGCGAAAGAAATATCATAAATAGAAATACTATTAATGAAAGAGCAAAATATAAGCGATATTTGCCCAAAGGTTTTGTTGTTTCTTGCGACATAGCAAAAAGTTAATATATTTTTAAAAAGATGATTTATTATATACGACTAAATAACGGTGCAAATGTAGGCATTTTTTTTATTATAGTATAAAAATTTTTAGTTTTTTTATTTTTACTATCTTTTTTATTCCCTTTTGGTTGATACGTTGAAAAGTGAAGCCGATTGTAAATTGAACCATATAAGGTCACATAAGCCTATTTTTTATAGTATTCAACCCACAAAATCTTATGTGACTAACCTTCTTATGTGTTTCGGGTGTACCTTATGTGGTTCAAAATAGTTTCTTATGTGTTTTAATCTATCGCCCTAATGGGAATAGTTGCAAAAATTTAGCGGTAAAAAGCGTTGTTTATCGTTTAAAATACTATTTTCATCTAAAAAAAGGTAAAAACAGGGGTAAATAGTTAGAAAATAAAAACTAAAAAAATAAAAACGATGTTTACAAAGTCAGCGTTCTTTTGAACGGAATAAAGTCAGCGTTCTTTTGAACGGAATAAATAGTCAAAACACCGTTCGCGGAACGGGCAAAAAATTATTTTATGCAAAACGGATTTTTAAAATCAATGATTGCCTCTTTTGCAGGCGTAGTAATGGGTTTCGGAACCCTTATTTTTCTGATAACAATGCTCGTTATTGGCATCTCAAAATGCAGCAGCAGCAGCGACGAGGGTGAAAGCGGAACTGCTGACGTGAAACCGAATAGCGTGATTCGGATTTCATTAGACCAAGAACTGCCAGAATTGACCGATAATGTGGCTTCGCAGGGCAGTTTTTCGTTAGAAGACAGCGGCACGCCTGGCTTACGCGCCACCATTAAAGCCTTAGAGTATGCGAAAACAGATAGCGACATCAAAGGTATTTATATGGATTTGGAAACGCAGCCGATGGGCGCAGCTACTCGCTCGTCGCTCCGCAATGCTTTGCTCGACTTCAAAAAAAGCGGCAAGTTTATCATTGCATACAGCACGCGCTACTCGCAAGGGTCGTATTATATGGCTTCGGTGGCCGACAAGGTTTACCTAAACCCGCAAGGCAGCATCGAATGGGCAGGTATTGCGGCGCAAATTCCGTTCTTTAAAGGAATGTTCGATAAATTAGGTATTTCTGCGCAGGTTTATTATGCGGGCAAATTTAAAAGCGCGACCGAACCGTTTCGCCGCACCGAAATGTCGTCTGAAAACAAGGTGCAGGTGAGGGAGTATATGGAGGCCAATTATCAGATGATGTTGAGCGATATTGCGGCAAGCAGGAAAATGGAATATAGCGAATTGCGGCATTTAGCCGACGAATTTATTATCAGAACGCCTTACGATGCTTTGTCGCATAAAATGGTAGATGGGCTTAAATATAAAGACGAAATATTAACTGAATTGCGCAAGCTGCTCAAGCTAACGAAAAAAGATAAAATCAACTCGATTGAATTGGCTGATTATGTGTTGGCAAACCCCGAAAAAGCAGGCAGCGGCGACGGCGAAATTGCGCTCGTGTATGCAGAGGGTAGCATTACCGATGGCAAAAGCGACGGCGGCGGCATCGGCGGCGACACTTACTCGGCTTTATTCCGCAAATTGCGCGAAGACGAAGACGTGAAAGCAATCGTTTTGCGTGTGAATAGCGGCGGCGGCTCGGCTTTAGCGTCCGAATTGATGTGGCGCGAATTAGAGTTGTGCAAACAAGAGAAAAAAACAGTTATCGTGAGCATGGGCGATGTTGCCGCTTCGGGTGGCTATTATATTGCGGCTAATGCCGATAAAATTTTCGCCGAAAACAATACTATTACAGGCTCTATCGGCGTTTTTGGTATGATACCGAACGCTGGAAAATTCATGCGCGAAAAGCTCGGTATTACTTACGACACCTTGAAAACAGGTAAATATTCGGTGGCTGCCCAACGCAATATTTACTACGAATTTAATGAAAGTGAAGGCGCGATTATCCAGCAAATGATAGACTCTACTTATCATAATTTTTTGACACGGGTGGCGAACGGGCGCAAAATGACGGTGGAGCAAGTGAATGAAATCGCGCAAGGCCGCGTTTGGACGGGCAAAAAAGCCTTAGAATTGCATTTAGTGGATAGCATTGGCGGCTTGCAAGACGCAATTAACACGGCGGCAACGTTTTCAAAATTGAAAAAATACAAATTAGCGCAATACCCGAAACCGAAAAAGCCACTCGAAATTTTATTGAATAAGTTGAAAGGCGGAACTTCGGGCGACGATGCCGCAAAAGCAATCATTCGACAGCAGTTGGGTGACGAGCTTTTTCAGCAGTTTTTATTATTGGAGCGTGTCCGCAAAATGTCGGGTGTGCAGATGCGAATGCCCTTTGAGGTGATTTTAAATTAGCAATTCTGTTTTGAAAAGCAATTGATAATCAAATACTTAGTATTTTCAAATGATAAAGGCAGGAAAAAAAGAAAGATTTTTTAAAAAAAACGCTCAAAAAATTTGGTTATATGCCTTGGCTGGCCGTACCTTTGCAGCGGAGATTTGGCAGAGTGGTCGATTGCGTCGGTCTTGAAAACCGAAGACTGTCACAGGTCCGGGGGTTCGAATCCCTCAGTCTCCGCCGCCATAGTGAAAAAAATCGTAAACGCCTGATTATCAAGCGTTTGCGATTTTTATTTTTTGATGCTTTTTACTATTAGCGAATTTTTCAAAATAGTGAATTTTAACAATCGGTTGTGTCTAAAAATTTAAGACAGGACTAAAAAAATTTATGGATTGGATATAATTCCGCCATTTTAGGTGGTTGAAAAGAAGAAACGCCGTGTTTTCGGGTGTGAAAGCACGGCGTTCTGGTTAAACAAGTCTGGCAATAGACCTGTATTGCGAGGGGTATTTTACATCAAAATTAAAAACGTTTTTAACATCTTTGGTGTTTGCAGTAAGCATGATAAAACAAGTAGTGCAAACCACCTAAAGAGTTACCTTTTATTTTATTTCCGCTCCTTATTTTCCGCTTTAAGCGTTTTTATATCGTCTGCCAAATTCTGCATATCGGCTTCTTTCAAGCCATTGTAATAGCCCCGAATCTGCCGTTTTTTATCTATTAGCATCACATTGCCGCTGTGAGTGAAGCCACCTGCGGCGGTCGTATCCTGCTGTACTGCCACCAAATATTCGTGTGCTTGCGCATAAATTGCCTCTTTATTGCCCGTTAAAAACTGCCATTGTTTGGTATTGATATGCAGTTTTTCAGCGTAAGTATGCAAAACGGCAGCCGTATCGTGTTTCGGGTCAATCGTGTGCGAAAGGATTAAAATATCGGGGTCGCCCTTTATCTCTTCGGCTATTTTCAACATATTCTTTTTCACTCGCGGGCAAATAGTCGGGCAGGTAGTGAAAAAGAAATCGACTAAATAGATTTTGCCCGCCACATTTTTTTGAGTAATGTGTTCGCCGTCTTGGTTGATAAAATCAAAGTCGGGAATCGTGTGCGTCACACTGTCTATTTGATACTTGCCTGCCACTAAGTGCATCACTGTATCGCGTTCGCCGAGTATGGGCAGTTTTTTAGTACTTTTATTTTGCTCGCAAGCCGTCATTATTACAAGTATTGCGGCACAAGTAAGTAGTTGTGTGTAAAGACGTGCGCTATTCAACCCTGTTAAATAGGGTGCTATAGAGTAATGATACCCGTGCTTATTTTGCCACAGACGCTTAAGTAGGCGAAGAATCGGTATTTTTATAGAAAATGGCATGAGTAGGAACTATAATGTATGAACGAATAGATGTGAAAGATAGGAAATATATGCGGTAGGGACAGCTATCGCGAAGCTAAGAAAAGCTCAATAAGTCGCGAAGCTAAGAAAAGCTCAATAAATCGTGAAGCTAAGAAAGGCTCAATAAATCGCGAAGATAGGAAAAGCTCAATAAATCGTGAAGCTAAGAAAGGCTCAATAAATCGCGAATAACGACGCTTGCGCAGGCTCCGCCGAACGCAGCGGGCAGGTAGGAAATCGTGCCGTAAGCCGAGCGTTTGAAGTTGCTGCCATCGGTCAGCATGAGCGAGTTGGCATCTACGGGTTCGGAAGAATAGACTGCCTTGAAGCCTTTGCGGATATTCACGCGATGGAGGCGTTTGCGCACATACCGCGCCAAGGTGCATGTATGCGTTTTACTAATATCGGCTACTTCTATTTTGGTTGGGTCGAGTTTGCCGCCTGCGCCCATACTGCTCACTAACGGGTACTTCCGCGTCAAAGCTGCTTCTATTAAAAATAGCTTGGGTGTAATGCTATCGATGCAATCGACGACATAATCGTAGGGCGTTTCGAGGAGTTGCAGCATACGGTTCGGCTCCATAAATTCGCGGTGAACGACTAACTGCAATTCGGGATTGATGTCGAGCAGTCGCTCCGCCATAATATCGGCTTTCAATACGCCATGATTGCTTGAAAGGGCAGGCAACTGTCTATTTCTATTCGTAGGATCTACGGTGTCGCCGTCCACGATGGTCATAAAGCCTACGCCTGCTCGCGCTATAAATTCGGCGGCAAAGGAGCCTACTCCGCCGAGACCGACCACTAAAACGTGTTTGGAATGTAATTGATTCAGCGGTTCTTCTCCTACTAAAAGGCGAGTGCGTTGCAACCAGTGAGTATCTTGCATGGCATATAATTTACTATAATTATTTTAAGACTGCAAAGGTACGGAAAAATAAAAAAAAATGGGCAGTTTTAAAAAAAGATTGTATCTTTGTCTTGCTAAAACATTTTTTCTGTACAAAAAACAAAATAATTCTTATGCAACTATTTCCTCATTTCCTCTTTTTTAGGCTTCAAAAACCAACTATCATCTTTCAAAAAGTGCCTCGAATAGGTGTATTTGCCCTTTTTCTACTTCCATTGGTTGCGTGGGCGCAAGACGTGCATTTTTCACAATATTATAACACCCCAAACTATACGAATGTTGCCCTAATTGGTTTATATAATGGAAATGCGTATCAACGCGCAGGTTTGGCTTATCGCAATCAGTGGGCGAGCGTTCCTGTGTCTTATACGAGTGCGACCTTAGCTTTTGACCAACAAATACGGCTAAAAAAGATAAAAAAAAATAGTTTGGGTATCGGCTTGCTCCTCCTGCACGACGAAGCGGGCGACAGTCGCATGGGGCTGACAGAATTAGGTTTGCAAGCTGCTTATCATCAAGCAATTGCCCCGAATCAGTGGGTATCGGTGGGCGCACAATTCGGTGCAGCGCAACGCCGCTATCAACTACAAAAACTCACTTTCGACAACCAATTTAACGGCGATGCTTTCGACCCACAACTCGGCTCACGCGAAAATATCCCGTCTTCCGATTTTCTATTTTTAGACTTAGGTGCTTCGGTCGGCTATTCGTGGTTTTACAATCCGCACACGAGCGTGGAAGCGAACATCGGCATCAATCATTTGGACGAGCCGCAGCAGTCGTTTTTCAACGAAAAAGCCGTTCGTTTGCCGCGCCGTTATAACTTCTCGCTTCGCACACAATTCCCACTCGCCGACCGCTTAG
>JBEEMU010000184.1:0-4649 GCA_041192485.1 Bacteroidota bacterium
CGGCTTGATACCGAAATATTATGTGGGGTATATTGTACGCGATTCGATGGTCATCGAGCTGGCTCCAACGATTACTTGCTTGGTTTTGGCAGGCAAGGTAGGCTCCAGTTTAGCCAGTGAAATAGGCGGCTTGCGCCAAAAAGAGCAAATAGATGCGATGGAGGTCATGGGTATCAATACGGCAGCTTTTTTGGTTGGTCCGCGCTTGATTGCCGCTTTGTTTGTCATTCCGTTACTCGTTGTTTTTGCGGCGGCATTAGGCATGATTGGCGGCTATTTGGCGGCGGTACTCGGCGGTTATGTGAGTGCCGACGACTATTTATTAGGCTTAAACTCCTTTTTTGAGGAATATAATGTGTTTTTAATGGTCGTAAAATCCATTGTTTTCGCTTTTATTCTCACCAGTGTTTCGTGCTATATGGGCTATTATGCCTTTGGCGGAACCATCGAACTCGGCAAGGCCAGTACGCAAGCCGTTGTGATGAGCGATATTTTAATCCTGCTTTCCAGCTATTTATTAGCGGCTGCTTTAACGTAATTTTTATACCATTCAACAATATTTTTATGAATTCGATACTTAAAAATATCCCTGTATTCCTCGGCGGGCTCTTTCTCGGTGGGCTTGTAAACATGGCTATCATCATGTTGAGCGGTCACATTATTCCGCCGCCAGACGGTGCCGACCTCACGACCGAAGCGGGTTTGAAAGCAGCGATGCACCTGCTTGAGCCGAAACATTTTATCATGCCCTTTTTCGCACACGCACTCGGCACATTTGTTAGTGCGTTATTCATCGCAAAATTTGCGACAAGCCATCAATTAGCCTTCGCCTTGGGCGCAGGAGCGGTTACAATGATTGGCGGAATTACGGCTGTTTCGATGCTTCCGTCGCCTGTTTGGTTCTCTATTTTAGATATTGCAGGGGCGTATATTCCGATGGCTTACCTTGCGGCAAAATTGGTATTACCGAAAAACGAAATTGAAACGGCATAAGGGCTAAAAAAAGCGGCTGTTTGAACATACATTCAAACAGCCGCTTTTTTATTAGCCTTAATTTTTTATTGCCCCACAGGCGGCGTTAGCGTTGATGGTATTGATGACGGCGTTACGAAATCAGAATTAACTGTTTTCCATTTTCCTTTTCCCATCAAATACCATTGCTCGCCAAATTGATAAAAACTATTTAAACGCAAATAAAATAATTTGCCGCTTTTATCTTTCAGCTCTAAGGTGACACGTCCGCCGCGCATTGTTTCGTGCGATTTGATGACCATTTTCACTTGCGAAACCTCCAAATCGGCGATATTAATGCCCATTTTAGTAGCACTTTCGCGAATTTCTTGAAAGTTTTGGCGCAACTCGTCCATCAGCTTTGCGTGATTGGCGGCAACCTCTTTTTTAGCTTGCTCGCGCTTGGTTTCTTGCTCATAAGGATATTTCTCTACGATGTCGAAATACACCGTTTTCGGAGCCAAAAAAGCGTCTAACGATTTCGCGTCTCCTTTTTGAAGGGCTGTAAAAAATAGGCGAGCAGCTTCTTCGCCTTCCATTGCTTTTTTATCTAAAATAGACTGCGGCAAATCTTTGTTATACAAAATGGCAGCAAGGGTGCTTTGCGCCGACGCGGGTGTTGCGGAGATGACCAAAGTCATCATGAAAACTGCAATTGTAATGGTGCGGATAATCATAAAAAATAAAATAGGAGTTATACAAGTTGTTTTATGCTGCAAATGTAGGTGCTTTTTACTAACTTTGCAACGTTTTCAAAGAATATTAATAAGAAAAAGTAAAAAAAAATTGATTTTAAAATTAAATGTAAGTTATTTCCATTTAAACCAAAAATTATTCCAAACTTTCAAATAGCAATAATTTAATGTGAATTTTATTGTTTATTTTTTAGATAAAAAATTTTATAAATTATAGTTTATATTTATATTTTATTTTGTAAAAATAGTCTAAGACTTACTTTTTATAAAATAAACCTACCAATATGTCATGGCACTTTTTATTGGCACAAGCCTCCATCTTTTTGAAAAACTGCCCTCTACGAATAGCTATGCGCAAGAGATGCTAACACGACGAGAAGCCGTGGCCGAGGGAACGCTTATACAAGCCTTCGAGCAAACCGCAGGGCGCGGACAGCAAGGCACAATCTGGCAAAGTGATGCGGGGCAAAACCTAACATTTAGTATCATTTTGCGCCCAACTTTTTTGCCCATCAACGAGCAGTTTTCACTCAATCAAGCCATTTCCTTAGCCGTTATCGACTTTTTAACACCATATATTAAAAAAAACGATAGTAAAAGCGAGCCGCGGATAAAATGGTCTAATGATATTTTGATTGGTGAAAAAAAAATTTGCGGTATTTTAATTGAAAATAGTATTCAAAACCGCCAATTAGCGACTACTATTTTGGGCATCGGGCTAAATATCAACCAATTAGATTTTGAAAACCTGCCACAAGCTACTTCGCTACGCAAGATAACAGGCGCGGAATACGATTTAGCAGCCTTGCGGCAGGAATTATGCGACTGTATAGAGGCACGTTATTTGCAGCTGCGAAGGAAGCACATCAAACAATTGGAAAAAGATTATCTCGCTGTTTTGTACCGCTTTGGCGAAGATGCCTGCTACGAACGCACCGCCACGAACGCTATTTTTTGGGCGCGAATCATCGGAATAACGCCCGAAGGCAAACTCGAAATACTCCATCAGGGCGGAGTGGACGTATTTTCATTGAAAGAAATTAAATTTTTGTAAAAATTAACCTCATGTTAAAACATTTTCTTTATATAGGATTTTTCCTCCTATTATTGCCTCGCGTGGCAACGGCGCAGCCCGTGCAAGTCACCAACGAATCGCCTTATAATGCGGTGCAAATATTCCAATACTATTTGCAAGAAGAGCATTTTCGCCCCGAACTGGCTATCCGCGCCTTCGGCCCCGAAACGCCTTATAAAGAAGAGCGACGAATGTCGATTGAGTTGCAAGAAATTCTCGATGGCAAAGGCTTAGTCATCAATCCGAGCTTGGTTCCTACCGACCCCGATTACAAAGATTCCACGAAAAGCAATCGCTATGTTTTGTTTCCAACAAAATTGCCGCAGGTTTACTTAGAAAAACGCAACGAAAAATGGTATTTTTCGCTCCGCACACTCGCTGCTATCGCCGACCTGCACCACGAAGTTTACCCAACTGGCAGCGGTTGGATGCTCGAGCATTTGCCGCTTTTGGGCGGCACCAATATTATTGGAATAAAATTATGGCAACTATTAGGCAGTCTTGCTTTTATTTTGGTGGCTATTCTGCTCTTTTTACTTTTCAATCTCGTCGTGCGCTACATCGTGAAACTGGTGGCACACTCGCGGTTTGGCGGCGTAGTCAGCGGCTTAGAAGTTATCCCGAAAATCGCTCGACAACTTAGCTGGTATATCGTTTTCACCCTCATTATCCTCTACTTGCCCGTCCTTCAATTGCCCGTTGCCGTTACAGGCTACCTCCGACAAGGCTTGGAAGTTGCGCGTATGATTATCGGTATCGTCTTTGTTTTGCGGGTGGTCGAGTTAGTTTTATTTTTAATAAAACGCTTAACGCAAAAAACGCAAAGCAACCTCGACGAGCAATTAGTGCCGATTGTCGGCCATATTATCAATACCGTTATTGTCGTTGTAGGCGGACTTCGCGTCTTGTATTTGTTAGAAGTGAATGTTGCAGCCTTAGTCGCGGGCATTTCTATCGGAGGTTTGGCACTGGCACTTGCGGCGCAAGATACCGTTAAAAACCTATTAGGCTCTATTATGATTTTTGCCGACAAACCCTTTCAGATAGGCGATACCATTCAGTCGAATGATATAAATGGCGTGGTGGAAGAGGTCGGTTTTCGCAGCACCCGTATTCGCACCTCCGACACCTCTATTATTAGTGTGCCTAATGGCAAAATAAGCGATTTGACTATTAATAATATGGGCGTTCGAACGGCGCGGCGTTTTCGAACCGAAATTTTGGTGGATAACGACACGCCTATCGCCGCAATAGAGCAGTTTATTGAGCGATTGCGCAAACTATACACCTTGCACCCAAACACAAATACCGATAAAACAGAGGTTTTCATCAACGAGCTAAAAGATGGCGCACATTCCATTGTTTGCCAAACGTTTCTGAATGTTTCTACCAACGCCGACGAAAATCATACGCGCCACGAGCTGCTCATTGAAACGCTGAAAACAGCCGAAGCCTTAAATATCGCACTTTGTAAAAAAGATTAATTGTCTGGATAGATTACTTAGGAAAGCGTCAAATCGAAAATGACAAAAAAAAACGTTCCGATAGCTGAAATAGCTACGGAACGTTTTTTTTTAATTAACATTTATAGGGTTTAGGCAGCCGCCGAAACCTTACCTTCGCCGACACGCTCTGCGCGTGAGTAAAGCGACAAATTGCGGTCGAAAATGAATTTCAACCAAAGTTTTGTCCACGAAGTATGGTAGGTGAGGTTATTATAATATTCGGGAGCCATTTCGCGGATTTTCGGCAAATTGTTCCACGGAACTGCTGGAAAGTCGTGGTGTTCGTTGTGGAAGCCTACGTTTAAAGCCAAGAAATTGAGCGGACCGTAGTAGCTATAGGTTTCTTGTGCGCCATCTACGAGG
>JBEEMU010000185.1:0-2581 GCA_041192485.1 Bacteroidota bacterium
CTATAAATGCATTGTTTGGATACTACGGTGCGATGCACCTTTATTAGGTCGCCACCGATATGAACTACAAAGACCACGCCGCGCTGCGGCTACCTGCTATCCCTTGAAATATTAGACTAACTATTTTTTTACAGTATTCAATTCACAAAACCTTATGTGGCCTTCTTTTGCGTTTTTCTTATACGCCTTATGTGGTTAAAAATAGTTGCTTATATGCTTTAATCTACCGCCCGAATGGGAATAAAACCGCGAACAACCAAATTACATCGAGTCTATGCGCCTCAAAACCGCACCAAAAATAAACACGAAATAAGCGGCTTATTTTTTTGCAAATTAAGGATAACATCGTATCTTTGTTGCTCAAAATTCAATAAGCGTATGCAAAAAACAAACTTCCGCCCTATTTGCCTGCTGTTATTCTTTTTACTGAATAGCATGACTACAGGAAAGGCACAAGATTTGGTGTTTAGTCAGTTTAACAACCTGCCGTTGCACCTCAATCCCGCGCTTACTGGAACGGCTTTTGCGCCGCGAGTGAGCCTTGCTTACCGCAATCAATGGATGCAAATACCGAACGCTTACACCTCCTATTATCTTGCGGCCGACCATTTTCTGCCCGAAGCTAATAGCGGCATCGGGCTGTCTATTGCTTCCGATAGTCAGGGCGACGGGCTGTATAGCACGACCGCTATCAGCCTCCATTATGCCTATAATATGCTGCTGAACGACCAGACATCATTAGCAATGGGCTTTGAAGGCGGCGCAACACAGGCGCGGGTGCGCTTAGACAAACTAGTGTTTTTAGACCAACTCAACCAAGCGGCTACGGGGCAGGTAATGATGGCAACAACCGAAAATCTGCCGCAAAACGCCGATAAATGGTTTGCCGATTTGGGCTTCGGGGTCATGCTATTTGGCAAAACCTTGTACGGCGGATTAGCCGCCCGACACTTGAACGTCCCGTATATCGGCTTTTTTGAAAACAGACAATCGGGCGGGCTGGGTATGCGTTTGAACGCAAACTTCGGCGCGAAAATCCCGTTTGCGCAAAGCAATTTTAGAAAAAACAACGACGATTACTATATTTCGCCCAATATTTTAATAGCCGCACAAAGCAATATGTATCAAGCAACGGTAGGCGCAACCGCCCGACTCGGCGTGATAAGTGCTGGCGGCTACTTCCGATACGCCACGCAAGGAGCCGATGCCGTTATCCTGTACTTAGGCTTTCAATACGATTTATTCCGCTTAGGATACAGCTACGATAACACCATTTCTACCTTAGCAAATAGCGGCGGCTCCCACGAACTCACCCTAACATTCAGCCTCGCCGATAACTATGATTGGCAACGCTCGCACCGGCAAAATCGCTACAATAACTGTATGCGTTTGTTTCGATAAAAATTAAATATCCTCCCGTTTTCATGGAAATTACCAATAGCACAGCCAACGATATTGCCGCCATTTTTGCCCTGTACGACGATGCAATGGCTTACCAAAAAAAGGTTTTTCACAAGCAATGGCAAGGCTTTGCGCCTAGTTTGGTGGAAACCGAAGTGGCAGAAAAGCGGCAATGGAAAATAGTCGTCGATGGCCAAATCGCCTGCATTTTCGCGCTAACCTTCGAAGACCCTGCAATATGGGGCGAAAAAAGCAACGAACCCGCTATTTACATTCATCGCATCGTCACAAATTCGGCGTTTCGCGGCGGCAACTATGTGCCGCACATCGTGGCGTGGGCAAAGGACTATGCCAAAAGCATCGGGAAACAGTATATTCGCATGGACACTTGGGGCGATAATCAACGTTTAATCGACTATTATCAAGCCTGCGGATTTGCTTTTCTGGGCTTAACAGAAGAGCTTAACAGTGCCTCGCTTCCCAAACATTATTCGGCAATACAGTTGAGCTTATTCGAAATAGCCTTGTTTTAAGGTGTATATTTTTTGAAATAGAATAACTTAGTAGTCATTCCCGTTAATACTGTCAGATACAACTCTTGCGCCCTCTTTTAAACCCCGCTCTGCGAAAGGCTGTAGTAACTCTGCGAACTCTGCGTTTAAAAAATAGCTCCGCGTTTCAAACGACCTAAACAGGTACAAATAAGTATAAAATAAGTATAAAATAAGCGTTAATCCGTGAAATCCGTGTTAAATCATGTAGCGCGTAACTGTCCTACTTATTTAAAATTCACTTACTAAGCCGCCAAAAAAAATCAAACACAAACCGCCGCCTGCAACCACTCGCGCTCTGTAAGAGGTTGCAAATCAGCGATATATTCGCGTAAGGCGGCGGTTTCTTTTTTATCGAGTTTATTGTATGTTGATAGGCGTTTCATGCAGGCGATGATATTCAAATAGTTTTGCTGATGATAAGCCAAGCCCGTTTTTTTTCGGTGTAAAAACTGCTGAAATGCGCGTAAATTCGCATCGAGCGCATCGTAATCGTCCAATAAATAATAGATTTTGAGCAAGGTGACCTTTGCGTCTAATTGCAGGAAAATATCGCCATACGTCAGTTTATTGAGCAAAGGCAAGGCGGCATCAAAGTTTTTTACGGTAAAAAAATAGCGAGCCAAATT
>JBEEMU010000186.1:0-4566 GCA_041192485.1 Bacteroidota bacterium
ACTAAACGTCAATAAATTGTTTAAAATCTACATAACTCCTAATTTTTAATGAAAATCGTTTTCACTATCATTATCGCTCTTTGCGCAACAATTGCCCTGAATGCGCAATCGGCATTTCACACCTCGCTTTCTGCTGCTTTGGCAACAGATAATACGGCATCGGCGAATGCGACTACGTTTGTAAAACAAGCTTCGGCAAATGGTGTTCTGTTTTTTGCCAACTCGAATGGGTCAGCAAAACGCTTAGTTATCACCAATTCGGACACAAACGAAGTATTGATTAGCAATGTCATGGAAATTTCTACTGCTTTTTCAACAGAAAAGCAACAAGGTTTAGAACTTGCGTCAATAGCCATTGAGCGCGTCGGTTTAGAAATAGAAAATTAAAATAGAACACCTTAATAAGTAGTAGTGACTAAATAATCACAGCTTTGCAGCCCTGTTAAATAGAGCGTTCTGAGCGAATAATGACCATGTTTATTTTGCCGCTGGCGCTTACTTTTAAGTAACCCCAAAATAGCAAAAGGCAGCTCCCCATTTCAGGAAGAGCTGCCTTTCTTATTTTTATCTCAAACCTAAAACCCAAACGTCCCCCAACGCTCTTGCTCGTCGTCTGTCCATAAAAACGGGTAAAAGATGACTCGTTGAAAGCGCGGAGGCAGGTATTTTTGCCAGTTTGTGCCGCCTGTTGCGGCTATTTCTTGCGGCTTTTTGTCTAAATAGCGCACTGCCGAGCGGTAATGTTGCAGGTTCCAGCGCACATTTGCATTGAGGTCGTGCTGCCGCATGAGTTCGATAAGTTCGGGGTCTTTTTGCGCTGCCGCGCTTAGGCGATTGTAGCAAGCGGCTAAATTGCAGTGTTCAAACTCTAAGGCTAAACGCCTAAATTCGTCGGCATATTTCAGTTCAAACTGTTCGAGTGTGAGTGTTTTTCTGCCCGTCGCCAATTCGGTTGCGCCCGAACGCCAATATAAATGCGGCAGAGTTTCGTCCACAGGGTGTGCCGTTTCATTGAAAGCGGTGCGTTTGTCCAAGTGCGTCAAGTTTTTCAAATCGGTGCTAATCAATTCTATAAAGCGGTATTGCGCCGACTGAAAGCCGCTTGCAGGCAAAAGCGACATTCTGAATTTCAAAAATTCCTCTCTGTCCATGCCTTCAATCATCACGCCAAACGAGCCGATAAGCTGCTCAAAATAGCTGTTGATGCGTTTTAGTTGGCGTTTATAAAGCGTTGCATCAAGGTTTTCGCTTGTCGCTACTTGGCGAATCGCCTTGATAATTAGCTTAAAATACAGTTCGGTAATTTGATGATACATGATGAATATTTCTTCGTCGGGTATCGGCGTGCGCGGCTGCTGCAAACTTAGCAGCGTGTCTAAGTGTATATAGCCCCAATAAGTTAGGAAGTCGGCGTGTAGCAAACCATCGATATACGAGAGCATATCTTGCCCCGAAACGGCATATTTAGCCTGCAATTTTTCAAGACGGTCTTGTAATTCTGGAGAAATGTCCATGTGAAATAGCGGTTGCGTTTATATTAAAACGTGAGTTGAGCTGTGAATTGAGCTGTGAGCTGAAACGAATTAAGGAGTAGTGTATAAATAATCGGGACATTAAATCCTGTTAAATAAAGTGTTCTGGGCTAATGATAACCGTGTTTATGTTGCCGCAGGCACTTATCACCGCAAAGATAGGCTAAAAGCAGCGTTTTTTGTCAATAAATTTAAAAACTTATTACTTGCTCATCGCAATAATTCAACACGGTAAACATAAACCGCCTACCGCACCACCGTAAACTTCGCCGTTTGCACCGTCCCCGTAGCTCTAAAAATACGCACTACATACACGCCTTGCGGCAAATCGCGGACGCTCCACTTATTCGCCCCAGCTACCAGCGTTTCTTGCCGCAAAACCCGCCCGAATACATCGGTTATTTGCAGGCTTGCGGCGGCGGCGAGGCCGTCGGGGGCTTGTAGGGTTATTTCGTCGCTGGCGGGGTTCGGGAAAAGCTGTATTTGAGTGCTTTTTTCAATAGGATTGAGCGTGGCTACGGTTAGCGTATCGCAGCTACTGCCTGTTAATGCACCGAGTTGAAAATTTGGTTCGTTTGGCAAGGCATCATTTTGTACAGGAGTGTGCAGGGCAAACTGTTCTAAATTACAGCCTGTTCCGCCAGTATTCGGGCGGTGTATAACGTGCATCAACGTGTCGGCATTATAAGATTGCATATATATTTTTCCGTCGATAGCAAGGTGCATAAATCCAAAATACCACGAGTTTAACCCGCCCATCGTTGAGTTCGGATATGCTGTTGCTACGGTATCGCAAGTTGTTAAATTCGGCGATGTTTGCATATCAAACTGCATGGCTTTTAGCCCCGTTGTTACATACAAATAACGGCTATTTCCCGAAAAACAAACGCCATTATAAGCATACCAATTAGCAGGAGCAGCTGAAACACTCCGTACTTTCCGTGCGTTCGACAAAATACCTCTACACCTATCAAAGTCGTATAAATCGATGTCAGAGGTGCGGGCTGAACTGGGGTAAGGATAGCGTCGCGTGATAACAAATTTGCTACCATCGGGCGAAAATGTCATCGCCGTATTATAGCCCAATACATTATCGTCGGTAGAGCGCCATTGTTGCAGATGTACACCTAATGGGTCTAATAAAAAAGTCATGTATCTATTCGTGTGGCTTTCCCAAGTAATAATCCACCAATCACGCCCATTTGCGTGTCGGCAAGCCGCTAAACAGCAATCGCCCGATAAGCGATGTGATAAAATAGGGACATTTTTATACACAACCTGCCCATGACCATTACGTTGATTCATATCAACTAACGTTGTTAATATATTTTTACCTGGTACGCAATCCACGATAAACGAATCGCTAAGTTGCGTATGCAGGATAAAATACTGATTATGATGGTCAGGGTAAGGTAATATGACAGAACTTTGTGGAACTGGATAAAAGCAATTATATACAGGCGTGGACGTGCAAAAACGACTATATCCCGCGACTGGGGTTAAATCGGAAGCTAATAATTCATGGAAGCTGTTTACGAGATAAATACCATTCGTATAAAAAGCTAAATGGCCGCTGGTATCGCTAATTGCGGAAGCCGTACAAGCAATGTATGGGCAAACCGTATCAGCTTGAGTAGTTACCGTCACGGTATCGCTTGTAAAGAGTAGTTTGGTGTGCATCGTATAGCCATGACCAAGCACCCAAGTTGCATTGCGTTTTGCATCTGCCACATTTGGTTGTGCATAAAGCCAAGCGGATAAACCAAGAAAAAGGATAAATATAATAGGCTTCATATTGTCGTTTTTTTAAAATGAAAAATAGAGGTAGGCGGACCTACTGTCAATATATATTGACCATTCGTAGAAGCCCGAAATTTATAGCTTGAGGTAGTGGCACAACCTACAATCGCAATTTTATGGTGTAAAATAACACGGTCAGTAGTAGTTAATTGAGTGAGGTTGTTTGTGTTCAAATTCCCAATTGCCAAGCCCAACGTATCAGTGCCTGCTACGCCTATAGATAGCGACCGAACGTAAGTACTTGAAGATATACCACCTCCCAGAGATAAAAAAATATCGTTTGCGCTTGTGCTGAATAAATTAGGGTCAAACTTCATATTAATCTTTATGTAACCAATATTAATGTTTGTATTGGCGCGTGCTAAAATATCAAACTCTAAATATCGCTTCCCGTTACTCGTAGTCGTTTGCTCGTTGGCAGTAGAAAGGTACACAGTAGTAGTGGGCAGCAAGTGCCTACCTATTCGTTTGCCTTTTTTATTATAAATAGGCTGTCGTTTTTTGGTTGTTTTTGATTGTGGCGGTGTAGGCTTTTGGTTTTGGTCTATTAGTTTCTTTAAGCCCGTTTTTTCTAAAAAAGCTGCTTCATCTTTATAGCCCCTATAAAATACAAAGCCTAATTTATCTTCATCCTTTGCGTCCGTGAAATAGTCACGGTGTCCTGTGTGGAGTACAAGCTCATCGTGAAACACAAAGGCTTGTTTGGTGTGTTTGTAATGTTTAGGCAGATTCGTGGGTTTCAAAAAAAAGTACTCATCTACTTTCGGATGATTTGCCATAATAGGCGAGGGCGTAGAACGATGCATTGGGCATCGTTCTATCGAGTCTGCCTCTGTTTCATAATAGCAGCCATTAGCATACAGTACCTCGATAGTATCTTTTGGAGCAAAACCACCGCGAATACCCTGTGTGACCTCTACCAAAAAACTGACCCACGCTTCGCGTTTGATTTTGTGAAGTCCACCGCCTACTATCTGGCCCTTGACAATCACGGGTGCGTTTTGCACGACCGACTGCGCGTATTTGTCGTAAAAAACCGTATCCAAATAGGTAGGGTACTTGCCATTATTAGGCGGCGGAATTTGCGCATAGAGCGCATTAACAGCTACCAAAAGCAGCAAAAAAGGAAAAAAATTTGTTTCATGATAAAAAATAGTGAAAGGATTGAAATAGTGAAAAAATAAAACAAAAAAGGGCGTGAACCAAGTTAACTTGATTCACTACCCAACCGAGG
>JBEEMU010000187.1:0-7870 GCA_041192485.1 Bacteroidota bacterium
TAAAGCGCAATTTGGCGGCCAACGTCTCGGAGAGATGGAGGTTTGGGCATTAGAGGCTTACGGCGCATCGAATATTTTGCGCGAATTGCTTACCGTGAAATCAGACGATATCAACGGGCGGGCTAAAACTTACGAAGCCATTGTAAAAGGCGATAACTTGCCAGAACCTGGCATTCCAGAGTCCTTCAATGTATTGGTGCATGAGTTGCGCGGTTTGGCATTAGACATGAAATTTGAGTAAATTTTTCAAGATGAAATATTTAGGCTACTGCATATTTGGGCTATTACTTATCCTTTCTATTGTATTTTATATGGATAGAATGATGATGCCCGATACCTCATTTTTAGTGACAAATATTTTATACGATGGCACCTTGCAAATACAAGTACAGCGATTTGTAGCTGTTTTTACACAAATAGTTCCCTATATTTTTGCAAAATTAGGCTTGCCTTTAAAATTTATTTTAATAGGATATTCGACAAGTTTTGTCTTGTTTTACACCGCTTTTTATACTGTTTTCACAGAATGGTTCAAAGAAGAACGCTGGGCTTGGGTCGTTTTACTGTACTGTACGTTGATGTGTACACACGTTTTTTACTGGGTACAACCCGAACTGCATCAGGGCACTATGTTCATTTTATTAAGCGGAATTTTAATACATAAAACAGAAAAATGGACAATTTTTAAAGGTGTTTTACTGATAATAGCACTTTTAACAGGCTTGTATTCACACCCGTTAAGCATTTTTCCTTTTTTGTTTATGGGAGGATTTTTGGGAATAAACAAGCAAAGTTTAGCCATTCAACCGTCCGTCATCTTCCTAAGTTTAGCGGTATTTGCGCTGTTTTTTTTGTTAAAAAACTATGCTTTACCGCTGCCTTATTACGATGTTGATGCCTCGGAAGTAAGCCGCCAAAATTTTCAACTATATTGGAAATGTTTTTTCAAACTTGGCACTTTCCGAACCTTTTTTTCTGCAACTTACCTTCGTGATTATTGGATATTTATAGGTAGTTTTTTGGGCGTAATTGGTTTTTATGGGTATAAAAAAGCATGGCTCTCTCTGTTCTGGACGGCAAGTTTTGTTTTAGGCTACTTTTTCTTCATTACCTGTTGCTACCCAAAAAATGTCGACCAGTTTTATATAGAACATTTATATTTGCCAATGTCGTTTTTTATAGCATTTCCGCTTGCCTTCGACATTTTACCAAATTTAAAAAATAATAAAATGGCGCAAATGACTATTTCTATCTTATTTATTATCAGAATATTAACTATTTGTCATGCCGATAAAATTTATGCGCATCGAGTAAGTTATATGCAAGGTGTTTTTGAAAAAACGGCAACTGACGCAAATAAAAAACTTTTAATAGAAGATAATTTGGTAGAAAAACGGCATTTTATACAAACCTGGGGAACGGCTTATCAAGCCTTGCTACAATCGGCAGTAGAGTCGCCGAATAATTGCCGTCAAATTATGTTTACCGCAGAAAAAAATTATTTTGATTTTGCAAAAAACAAAAAAACCATGGTTTTGATGGAATTTGATACCTTGAATTATCAAAAACTCCCAAAATCGTATTTTAATATACAAGATACAAGCGTATATAGGCTCGTCAGAGAGCCGCAAGATTGGTTGAAATAATAGTAAGCAATATGACTTTGCTTACGCAAAAACTCAACTCGGCAGCCAAAAATTACGGCGTGGAAACCTTGATACAAGCCTTAGATTTGTAAAAAATATATTCAATCTATAAAAAATAAAGCTACTTATGGAAAAAAATGAAGGTTTTTCGCCTCGGCAACAACCGCTCCTCGATTTGCTTCATCAAAATTCGTATATTATTCCGTCCTATCAACGCCCTTACTCCTGGGGCGCGCAGGGTAAAAGCAATAAAAATGACCAAGTAAATCAAATGTGGGAAGACTTATTGGAGGCTTTTAAAGAGAACCCAAAAGAGATTTATTTTTTTGGCTCGATGGTAACCATAAACAAAGGCGAACGAACTTTTGAAGTGGTAGACGGGCAGCAACGGCTCACCACAATATCGCTGCTTTTTGCGGCAATGAAATGTTTTTATACTTGGGCTGCAAACGAAAAAATTATCAAAGAAGATGATGGACAATTGGCTCAAATGGATTTAAACGCTATTTATGAGAACTACGACGAAATGATTTTTAATAGGAAAAAGACGACAAGAGCGAGCAAAGCCGCCGAAAAAAAAATTAAAATAGAAAAAATAGATGGCTATGATTATGACCATATTTTAAACTTAGCCATGACTTGCACTCCTACACCACGCTGGAAAGATGCAGCGTGGCAGGAATTGACCGCCGAAAGCTTAGATATTGTAAAACGCTATTTTGAAAATCGAGACTTTTTTATAGAACAATTTCAAAACAAAGAGAATGGCTTTTTAGATGCCGACGGCTTTTTAACACCCTCGGAAATGGAGCGGTTAGATGACTTTTTTAGCTTCGTTACCGAAAAAATAATATTAGTTAATATTCAAGCAAATAATATCAAAATTGCTTACCAAATATTTGAAATATTAAATAATAGAGGGCTTCCCTTATCGAGCAAAGACCTTTTTCGTAACTTCTTAATCAATAAATTGCAACAAGAACACGAAAAAGAAGCATTGCCGATTGCCCCGATTACTGCTTGGCAAAAATTAGAAGAATATGAATTTGATAGCGATTTCATTAGCCGATATGTAGAAAATAAAACGGGTAAAAAACAGCGATATTCCGCTTTTAATGATTTGGAAGACATCTATAATGACGAGAAAAGTTTTCGAAATCATCGTAATACCCGAAAGATAGTTCAGTTTTACGATGATATAGAAGCCAATTTAAACAACTATACAAACATCGTTAGGCTGTCGTTTTCCAACCCCATTATGATTTATAAAGTAGATTGTATTTTGCAAACGGGCAATCGCGCCATTTCCATTAGCTTGCTTATGGCATTATTAAAAAATATACAAGACGAAAAGCAATTACTGCAATTTTTAAAAATTTACGAACAATATGTTTTATACCTACAAATAGCGGGGCATAAAAGGTTTAAAGCGCAGCTAATTTATAATGCGATTCAATCCTTAAATCAAAAAAAATATACCGAAGCTATTGCAGTTTTTGAGTTAAACACCGAGGATAAGGCAGCAATGAAAAACGCTTTAAATGATAATTTTAAAGATAATGATATTGCTAAAACATTTATAGCCCGCTATTACTGGGCTTTGCAAGAGCCTATAGCACACGATACGGTAAATAAACAAAAATTAGAATATAGCCAAATTACGCTCGAACATATTATTCCGCAAAAACCAAAGGAAGATTCAAATTGGTTGACCGATTTTGATGAAAAATTTAGGAAAAATTATACTTATAAACTCGGTAATATGACGCTGCTTACCGCCGAAAAAAACTCAAGCGCGAAAAATTTTGGCTGGCATACAAAACGCGGAAAATACAAGCAGACTAATTTATTTATGACCGCAATTATTGCCGAACAAGCCGAAATTACACCTATGTTCTTAGAAAATCGCCAAAAAAGCATCGTGGAAACCTTGATACAAGCCTTAGATTTGTAAAAAAAAATCATATTTTCAAATACAATATATGTCGTTGAAAAAACAAAGCGACCGCGTAGGGTCAAATTTTACTACCATTACTATCGGGCTTTCCTCGCCCGAATTAATACTCGACCGTAGCTACGGAGAAGTATTAAAACCAGAAACAATCAATTATCGCTCGTATAAACCAGAGCGCGACGGGTTGTTTTGTGAACGCATTTTTGGTCCTGTAAAGGATTATGAATGTTATTGCGGTAAATACAAACGTATCCGCTATAAAGGCATTGTCTGCGACCGTTGTGGGGTGGAAGTTACCGAGAAAAAAGTGCGCCGCGAGCGTATGGGACACATCAAATTGGTCGTTCCTGTGGTGCATATTTGGTATTTCAAATCATTACCCAATAAAATAGGTTACTTACTTGGAATGTCTTCCAAAAAACTAGAAACGGTTATTTATTATGAGCGTTTTGTGGTTATTCAGGCGGGTATCAAAGGTGATGAAGGCGTAAAACGCATGGATTTACTGACCGAGGAAGAATATTTGGACATTTTAGATGCACTCCCAAAAGATAATCAACTTTTGGAAGACACCGACCCTAATAAATTCATCGCTAAAATGGGGGCAGAAGCTGTAGGCGACCTCTTGACACGCCTGCAATTAGACGATTTGTCGTATGCACTGCGCGACCAAGCTGCTCACGAAACTTCGCAACAACGCAAATCGGAAGCCTTGAAACGCTTGCGCGTCGTGGAAGCGTTCCGCGAAGGACAAACACATCAAGATAACCGCCCAGAATGGATGATTATCCAGTATTTGCCCGTTGTTCCGCCCGAATTGCGCCCATTAGTTCCCTTAGATGGCGGCCGTTTTGCTTCCTCCGACTTGAATGATTTATATCGCCGTGTCATTATTCGCAATAATCGTTTGAAGCGTTTGTTGGAGATTAAAGCACCCGAAGTAATTTTGCGCAACGAAAAACGAATGTTGCAAGAAGCTGTTGATAGCCTTTTTGACAATTCGCGTAAATCGAATGCCGTAAAAGCCGAAGGTGGACGTGCGTTGAAATCGTTGAGCGATATTTTGAAAGGAAAACAAGGTCGTTTCCGTCAAAACTTATTGGGTAAACGTGTCGATTATTCTGGACGCTCGGTCATCGTGGTAGGGCCTTGGCTGAAATTGCACGAGTGTGGCTTGCCAAAAAATATGGCTGCCGAACTGTTCAAACCATTCGTTATCCGCAAACTTATTGAGCGCGGCATTGTGAAAACGGTAAAATCGGCGAAGAAGCTCGTTGATAAAAAAGACCCTGTAATCTGGGACATCTTAGAAAATGTATTGAAAGGACACCCTGTCATGCTCAATCGTGCGCCAACGCTTCACCGTCTTTCTATGCAGGCTTTTCAGCCTATCATGATTGAGGGAAAAGCGATACAGTTGCACCCGCTCGTTTGCTCGGCGTTCAATGCCGACTTTGACGGCGACCAAATGGCAGTACACGTTCCGTTGAGCCATGCAGCCGTTTTGGAAGCACAAGTATTGATGCTTTCGGCACATAATATGTTGAATCCGCAAGACGGTTCGCCTATTACACTTCCTTCACAAGACATGGTTTTGGGTTTGTACTATATTACCAAAGGTAAGAAATCGGAACCCGAAAATGGGATTATTGTAAGAGGCGAAGGCAGCCGTTTCTACTCTTCGGAAGAGGTGATGATTGCCTATAATGAAGGTAAAATAGATTTGCACGCTTGGATTCACGTTCGTATTCCTATATATGACACCACAACGGGTAAAACTACCTATGAGCGTATAGAAACTACCGTCGGACGTATTTTATTCAATCAAGCAGTGCCACGAGAAGTACCTTTTATCAATGAACTTTTGACTAAAAAGAACTTGCGTAAAATTATCAATGGCGTTTTGGGCCGCACGAGCTTTAAAGTAACGGCAACCTTCTTAGATGACATCAAAGATATGGGTTACTACTGGGCATTCAAAGGCGGACTGTCGTTCAATTTGCCTGACTTAATTGAGCCTACCGTGAAAAAAGAAACCTTGGCAACGGCGCAAGCAGAGGTTGATGAGGTTTGGATGAACTACGAAATGGGCTTGATTACTGCAAATGAGCGTTATAACCAAATTATTGACAAGTGGACAACTGCCGATGCTACCGTGACCGACAACTTGATGAAAGAGATGGCGGTTCACAAACAGGGCTTCAACTCGGTATTTATGATGCTCGATTCGGGTGCGCGTGGTTCGCGCCAGCAAATCAAACAGCTTTGCGGCTTGCGTGGTTTGATGGCAAAACCGCGTAAATCGGGCGATACGGGTGGCGCTATCATCGAAAATCCAATCTTGGCGAACTTCTTAGATGGCTTGTCGGTTTTGGAATACTTTATCTCTACACACGGTGCGCGTAAAGGTTTGGCGGATACCGCCTTGAAAACAGCCGATGCGGGTTATTTAACTCGTCGTTTGGTGGACGTTGCGCAAGATGTGGTGGTTATGGAAGACGATTGTCACACACTACGCGGTATCTATGTGACGGCATTGAAAGAGAATGAAAAAGAAATACAGCCATTGACTGACCGCATCGAAGGACGTACTTCGCTCCACGATGTTTTCCACCCGCGTACAAATGAATTGATGGTGGCAGCAGGCCAATATATTACGCCCGCTATTGCTAAAAATATCAACGATTCGCCAATAGAAGGCATTGAAATTCGTTCGGTACTTACTTGCGAATCACGTCAAGGTACTTGTAGCAAATGTTATGGTAAAAACTTGGCAACAGGCCGTCACTCCGAATTGGGCGATGCGGCTGGTATTATCGCCGCTCAATCGATTGGCGAGCCAGGTACTCAGCTTACTTTGCGTACCTTCCACGTGGGTGGTGCGGCTTCTCACACGGCTATCGAGGCGGAATTACGCGCTAAATTTGATGGACGAATTTCATTTGACGGAACGTTGACGACCGTTTTTTATACCGAAAAAGGCGAATCTAACGAAATAGTCTTGTCGCGTACCACAGAAATGCGTATCATCGATGTTGAAAATAATGAAACGATTATTTCCACACACATTCCTTATGGCTCGCGTATGTTGGTAAAAGACGGTCAAATGGTTAAAAAAGACGATTTGATTTGCGAATGGGACGGTTATAACTCGTTGATTATCACCGAGAACAATGGTGTCGTAGAATTCCAAGACATTGTAGAAGGTATTACATTCCGCGAAGAAACCGATGAGATGACAAACTTCCGTGAAAAAGTAATCACGGAGGCGCGTGACCGTAAGCGTGTTCCTACCATTATTATTCGCGATGCGAAATCGGGCGAAGAGTTGCGTACCTATAACCTACCCGTTGGCGCACACATTAGTGTAGAAGATGCTTCGGAAATTCGCGCAGGTCAAACTATCGTGAAAATTCCGCGTGCTTTGGGTAAAATCCAAGATATTACGGGCGGTTTGCCGCGTGTAACCGAGCTTTTCGAGGCGCGAAACCCGTCAAACCCTGCTGTAATTTCAGAAATTGACGGCTTGGTATCGTTTGGTAAAATCAAACGCGGTAATAAAGAGGTATTTGTAACCTCGAAAGATGGTCAAAAACGTAGCTACCTCATTGCATTATCGAAACATATCAAGGTGCAAGATGGCGATTTCGTTCGCGCCGCACAAACCTTATCAGATGGCGCAGTTTCTGCGCGTGATATTTTAGCAATTAAGGGGCCTTTTGCCGTACAATCTTACTTAGTGAACGGCGTACAAGAAGTATATCGCTCGCAAGGTGTGAATATCAATGATAAACACATCGAGGTAATTGTCCGCCAGATGATGCGCCGCGTTGAAGTAATGGATCCAGGCGACACCAAATTCTTGGAAGGCGAAGCCGCCGACAAGTTTGAGCTTATCGCAGAAAATGACCGCTTATTTGATAAAAAAGTAGTGGTTGAGCCAGGCGATTCGCCGAATTTCAAAGCGGGTATGTTGCTTTCACTGCGTCAAATCAAAGAGGAAAACTCGTTGTTGAAACGCACCGACAAGAAAATCGTAGAGTACCGCGATGCCCTTGCCGCTACGTCGCAGCCGATGTTGTTGGGTATTACTCGCGCCTCGTTGAACACAAATTCGTGGATTTCAGCGGCATCGTTCCAAGAAACAACCAAAGTATTAAGCACGGCTTCTATTGGTGCGCAAAAAGATTATTTGCGAGGTTTGAAAGAAAACGTGATTGTTGGTAAGAAAATTCCAGCTGGAACGGGTATGCCGCAATGGGACGACTTG
>JBEEMU010000188.1:0-2994 GCA_041192485.1 Bacteroidota bacterium
TTTTCCTATTTTTTAATAATTTATTACTTTTTGAAGACAAACTTCAAACATTCCCAAAGTTTTTTCTTCAAATTTGCGTCATTTTCAATGGTTCCCAAACTGTCTATATGTAAAAAGTAAGTGTGATTTAGCAAATAAGGTCTATATTTTTTCCAATCGTTTTGTAGCCCTGCGTTTTTAGGCGAAATTCCGAAAAATAAAACGATTTCAACGGGCTTTTCTTGGTAGGAATATTGCAAACTTAGGTGAGTATTTTTTTCACATTCATACAAGTTGCAATTCGTATCTAACTGTAAATCAACAGCTTGTAAAATACGAATTAGAAATGTATAATCTGTTTGCGTTTGCCTTTCTTTAAAGACGCATATTAAGGCTTTGGGGTTGTCTGAGCCTTGCTTTTTTTTATCTTCTGACAGTTCGATGTCACTTGTTGGAATAATAAAAAGTTGGGTGATAAATCCGGGTTGTTCGATGACGAAATCTAAGTTTTCCATTCGCTTATGCGTTGTTTTATAAGTGATTTATAGTTAATTTTTTAGTGTGCTTAAGATATATATTTTTTATAACATATTTTAAAGGGCAAATATACGGCGAATTATGTGAATATTTATAAAATCCAAGCTACATTCTCATTTTTCATGGGCGTTTTTGGGTTTTGTTAATTTTTACGTTCTACTATAACATAAATTAGTGCTAATAGCGGCGTATCTTTGCGCCACAAAGCGAGTTGCAGGGGCGAGTTGCAGGGGCGCATTTATTTCCTAAACCCTTCGTTTTGAAAGAAAAGATAAGGAGTAATATGTATAAGTAGTCGTATATAAATCATTGAAAAAACTAAAAAGCATCAAAAAAGTAGCTATCATCGCTAACTCGACGTGGAATATCCACAATTTTCGACTAAATATCCTGTCGGCCTTAGAGGCGCAGGGCTATGAAGTTATTGTAATCGCCCCTGTTGATGCCTATATGAGCTACCTCAATCAAACCGCTCGAACCCGCCATATTCCGCTGCTTCATTTGCGCCGCAAAAGCAGCAATCCGCTCCACGACTTCCTTCTTTTTGCCGAATTGGTGGGGATATTAAAACAAGAAAAACCCGATTTAGTTATCAATTACACCATAAAACTAAATATTTATGGCAATTTGGCGGCGGCGGCTTGCGGTATCCGCTCGGTTTGTTCGGTCACAGGGCTGGGCTACACCTTCATTCATTCTGGTTTGATGCAACACGCCGCCATTTTACTGCACCGTTTTTCGTTTTTATTTACCGAAAGGGTCATTTTTGAAAATATCAAAGACCGCGAGCTATTCATCGAAAAAAAAGTGGTTTCGGCAGAAAAAAGCCTTTCTATCAAAGGCTGTGGCATCAATTTGCAACATTTTCAACCCATAGCTTTGCCCAAAAATAATTTTTGCACCTTTCTATTTATTGCACGATTATTGTATGATAAAGGTATTCAAGAATATGTGAACGCCGCAATTTTGGTAAAAAAACAATTCCCAAATACGCAATTTCAAATTTTGGGCGAATTTGATAACGAAAACCCTGCGGCTATTACCGAAACAACGCTCAACGACTGGGTGACTTGCGGAGCCGTGCAGTATTTGGGCTATACGACCGACGTGCGCAACCCGATTGCACAAGCAGATTGCGTCGTCCTGCCGTCGTATCGCGAGGCTATTCCGCGTGTTTTGCAAGAAGCAATGGCGATGACGCGCCCCGTCATCAGCACCCTTACCGCAGGCTGTGAAGAAGCCGTAGAGGACGGAAAAAACGGCTTTTTGGTGCCGCTGAAAGATAGCAGCGCACTCGCCGAAGCGATGTTGCGCATCATTCACCTCTCGCACGACGAGCGCACTGCTCTCGGCAACTATGGTCGCCAAAAAGCAGAAAATGAATTTGACGACAAGGTTATAGCCCAACAGTTTTTGCAAGCTATAGGTGTATGATGGGCGTTGGGTTGGGGCGTTGGGTTGCGACCTTGGGATTTATCTCAACGTGTATATAAAGCATAGGTGTATGATGGGCGTTGGGTTGCGACGTTGGGTTGCTACCTTGGGATTTATCTCAACGTGTATATAAAGCACTTAAATTAATTACGTTCCCAACACCCCGAAAAAGATATTGGTAACACTAAACCCCTAAAACAAACAAAGATAAAACAAACAAACAAAGATGAAACAAACAAAACTCTTGCTTTTTTTCCTTACGCTCTCACTGCTCACCCATGCCCAAGCAAATTTATTGGAAAAACGGTGGAAATTACTTGAAATCTATCAAATAGACACGGCGCAGCGATTCATTAAAGCAGAGGAACTCAACTTTGAAAAACACCGCGAACAACAAGTCTTCCATTGCCACGAAATGGGGCTTGAATATCAGGCATTGTTCTTCACGCACGACAGTTTGTGCTACCGTTTGGAGCATAAATTGTCAAATGAGAGTAAACTCTACAATCCGCAACGCTATATTTTGATGAATAAGCAAACAAATTTAATTTTTTCAGGAAATAAAGAAATTAGTTTCGTACTTTTGCTTTCTCCTACGATGCTCATTTTAGGCCGACAGAAAAATTTGATAGAAGTTTATATCCCGCTTGACGCAAATGAAGACGAATTAAAGCTGCCAAGCGATTATATTTGGCAATACTACAAGGCTTTTTTACCACATAAATTTAGGCGATACGAAGAGGGCGTTCAGGAATAAAATCATTGTATCTGTTTGCGTTGTTTGTGGTTTATCCCCTTTTGGTTGATACGTTGAAAAGTGAAGCCGATTTTTATAGTATTCAGTCCACAAAATCGTAGGTAAACCTTCTTATGTTTCTTATGCTTCTTATGTGGTTCAACATAGTTGCTATATGTTTTAATCTATCGCCCTAATGGGAATACAAATCAAAAACAGAGATATAAACGCTAAATTCGAGTATTAAATGGAGTGTGCATGAAGTGCTGTAAAAATTGATAATCAATTTTTTACAGTTCTTCCTTCGC
>JBEEMU010000189.1:0-6114 GCA_041192485.1 Bacteroidota bacterium
ACGACAATAGCAACTTCGGGAAACTAGGTACACCAAATAGTTTAACTTTTTTGCAAGTTTTCTCCAAAAAAAGACATTCCGTATTGCTTTTTACATTAAATTTGCGCTTTCATTCGGTTGCCTTGTTCAAAACAACCTAAAACGTCGATTTAAACCTAAAACATCACATTTTTAATTTAGCACCTTGGAAACATTCACTACGACAAAATCGGCTACGGCATCGTCTGCGAACCTTTTTGCCAGCCTCCGCAGTTTGTTTGGGAAGGATTATGAAAGAACTAATTGTATAAAAACTAATTGTATAAAAACTAATTGAGAATCAATGACTTAATCTGTAACGAGTTCCATTTCTACATTAATGACAATATTCAAAACGATGGAATACTGCTAAACGGAAATGCTGTGTTTGAAACCACTTCTCGCGAAACCGCTTGCAACGCCAGCCCGTTTCGGCAGGCTTTGCGCAAAATATCTGCCAAAAAATTACGCAAGACCGTTTAGACGACACAAAACCGCCGCATTTGGCTTAATAAATAGACCCGCCTTCTTTCTGTTAAATTATGCTGTCAGAAACCCCTTTTTTAACCGCCGAATGGAGAAGATTGATTCTCCTCACTTACGCCGTAGATGCGGCCCTGCTCGAGGAACACCTCCCGCAGGGTTTAACGCTCGATACGCTTCACGGGCGTACTTATGTGAGCTTAGTGGCTTTCGATTTCGAAAAAACCAAACTGCGCGGTGTTCCCGTGCCGTTTCATACCGATTTCCCCGAAATAAACTTACGATTTTATGTGCGGCAAGGTAGCAAACGCGGCGTGGTTTTCATCAAAGAACTCGTGCCGAAATTCTGGATTGCCGAACTCGCAAACCGCATCTACAACGAACCTTACGCCGTAGCCGATATGTACTCGACCTACGACCTCAACGACCTGAATGAATTAGAGGTTTTTCACGAAATTATCGATACAAATGGCGTGAAACACACGCTCCGTTTTTTCGCCGAACCCACGCCCGTTTTGCCGCCGCCCGATAGCAGTGAAACGTTTTTTAAAGAGCAAGAATGGGGCTTTGGCGTAAATCATCAAGGCGAACTAACAACATACCGCGTCAAACACCCCGAATGGCGCATTCACCCGCTCACACGCGGCTTCCAGTTTCTCTGGGATTTCGGCAGTTTGTATGGCGAAAAATGGGCGTTTTTAAACAACCAAATTCCGTATAATATCCTGCTGGCAGAAGGCTCGGAAGTGAGCGTTTCGCCGAATGAGAAGGCTTAGTTTAAGGTATCAGGAAACAAATAACATACCCATTTTACTCGTCTGCACGAAGTGCGCTCATTTCCTATAAACGCAACTTAGGGTTGCCTTTATACGCATTCATACCACTACTACGTTGGTCAAAACGCAAGGTTGGTCAAAACGCAAGGTTGGTCAAAACGTAAGGTTGGTCAAAACGCAAGGTTGGTCAAAACGTAAGGCTTCGCGACCGCTTTGCGGAGTTCACTCCGCAAAAAGCAATTTTTATTGCTTATTGCTTTGTTCATGCCCCGTTTCTCGCGCCCTGTCTTGGCGCAAAATCCTTCGCAAAATTTGGGTAGGTTATTTATTGCCTAACCCCTAAGCAATGTTAATTGTTTAGGTCTGTGGTTTAAACGAAGTTTAAACAACTCTTGCACCCTCTTTTAAAACCTGCTCTGCCGGGGACGTTTGAGCGCGTATTAATCCTCCGCTGGTTTTACCGACGACTATTCATATTTGCCTCCTTCGGTGACTTTACGCATAATTTGTCAGAGATAACCGAAAGTATTTCGGAAAGTATTTCTAAACTAAAGCCAATATTTATTTCTTTTTTCTGCGCTCATACGCTTTGCCGTATTTCAATTTCATGGCTGCCTCGTGGTCATAGCGGACATTGACTTTTTTATTTTTTTCGGCTTTTTCTTGAAAGGCAGACGTTGTGATGTCTATTTTTGGTAATTTTGTGATAAATTTCATCGCAATTTGCGGTTTTTCCATTTCCAACAACGCTTCCGAAATTTCGATGCCTTGCGGAATTTGCGCTTGCGGAATGTGCATATCCATCAGGTCTTCGATGCTTTTTTGCATCGCGTCTTCCTCTGGTTTTATAAAAGAAATAGCGATGCCTTTTTTATCAAAACGCCCTGTTCTGCCGATTCGGTGAATATAGTTTTCGGGAACTTCGGGCAAATCAAAGTTGAGAACGTGCGTTACCTCCTGCACATCTAAGCCGCGTGCGATAATATCGGTAGCAATCAAGACGCGGCAATACCCGTCTTGAAACTGATTGACACTATTAAACCGATGATTTTGATGTTTATTGCCGTGAATAACGTCTAACTCTTCCTTGTAAATGGGTTGCAATTGTTCAAAAAGCAGGTCGGCGAGTTTTTTGGTAGAAACAAAAACCAAGACTTTCGTCATCGTCGCATCGTCGGCGAGTAGGCGATTAAGCAGGTTTATTTTGGTATAAAAATTAGGCACTAAATAGTAGAATTGGGAAATATTGTCTAAGGGTGTGCCGACAGGCTCGGTATCTATACGCATCGGCAGGTTAAAAAACTCGGCAACCAGCTCCTCTACTTCGGCTGTTAAAGTGGCGGAAAACAGCAGATTTTGGCGTTTTTCGGGCAGCTTATCAAAAATAACGCTCAATTGCGCTCGAAAACCGAGGTTGAGCATTTCGTCAAATTCGTCGATAATCAAGCGTTTGATGTTTTTTGGTTTTACTACACCCATATTCAAAAAATCGACTAATCGGCCAGGTGTTGCTACCAAAATATCCACGCCTTTGGCTATTTCTGCAATCTGTGGGCGTGTATTCACGCCGCCGTAAATGCCGATTGTTTTCACCGACATATACGTTGTGAGTTTAGCAACGGCTTCTGCAACCTGTACGACTAACTCGCGGGTAGGTACTAAGATAAGCAACTGCGGCGTTCCTTCCCTCGAAAACTGAAATTGTCGCAAAGCAGGCAACAAATAGGCATACGTTTTGCCTGTTCCTGTCTGTGCCGTCGCACACACATCTCTGCCTGACATGACGACCGAAAAAACCTTCTCTTGTATCGGTGTTGGCTCGCTAAATCCTAAATCGTCTAAGGCGTTTAGTAGGAATTTACTTAGGTTTAATTCGTTAAAAGTCATGTTTTTTGTACAAATCTGTCGGCTCTCCGAGCCTATGATGGAATGATGATTTGCGCGTTACAAACGTACCGTTTTGATACAAATGCGTCCGTCTTACGGATGTGCGTGTGTAAAAGTCTAGATAATAATAATAGATAATGATAAAAAACGGATATATATAAAATAAGAGTCTTAAATAGAGGTCGCAAAGGTACGCTTTTTTGCTTAAAAACATCGAAAAAGTAATTTGTGAAAACAGCAAAATAGAAAAACGCCCCAAGTTTCTATACGAAGATTGGGGCGTTTTTTTAAAAAGAACTACTTGCTATTTGGCGGCTTAACTACGGGTGCTACCGTTTGTTTTGTGCTGTCGCTTGCAAGGTTTTTGGAGAGTCCGATGGCGGTATTATCAAACTTATCTACATTTGTAATGGCTTCATTATCATTGTTAAATAAAATGGTGATGGCATCGCCTTCGCGGGTAAGCGGCAGCTCTACGGAGAGTTGCGAAGTGCCGATGAAAATTTTATCGGAGCCGCGCAACATGAAATAATAGTACGACATTCCGTTTTTGAGGTCGGCAGTGATGCGCGAAACTGTGCCGTTTAACGTCACTTGGTTTTTCTCGCTGCCTGCATTTATCTTATTGCCTGTGGCGGTCAGTCCGTTTTTATAGGAAAATAAGGATTCTTGCAGCGTATTGCCTACGCCTACGGTGGTGTAATCGCCGATTGCGACCATTGCAAACATTTTGACTAAGCCTGCATTGTCTTTCAAGGTCATCAAGTAGGTGGGAACGCCGTTGATATTATAAGGCGTAGGAAAGGTGGCGCGATAGCCTTTTTCTTGCACCTTGCCTTCGGCGGAATGTTGCGCGGCTTTTTCGGTGGCTCCGCCTTGTCGGTAATAAGTGGCTTGTTTTGTGCGAGTATCCACTAAGACAAAACCGACCGTTGATTCGTCGGCACCGACCGATGTTAAACCCGCATACCAATACGATTTATTATTTTCGCCATACACCAAGGTTGGGTATTGCGTGGTGGTAAGTTTGCCTTCGTTGGAAAAGTTCCAGTAGCCATGCACATATTCGCCCCAGGAATCCAGCTGTTCGTTGATAAAATCGGCGGGCTGAATACGGTCAATCCAAGCAGGCGCATCGCTGATGCCGTATTGCGCGATTTCGCCCGTTGCGGCGTTCATCGTAATAACGCCTGTTGCGTCGTTGCCACTAAACCCGATGCGTTTGGTGTAGGTTGTCACTACCCAGAAGGGTGTGCCGTTGTCGTCTATTTCGAAGGTGTAGTCGGTCAAGCCTGTCGTCATATAGCCGTGCCAGTATAAATAGCGGGGCAGATAGTCGAGGAAATACGCGCCGCTTTGGTAGCGAATATGCACGGGTTTGCCATTCGCTTCTTGTACCAAACGCACGTCGCGCTCGTCGGTTGCCGACACCATGACATAGCCCGTGCTGCCTTCTTGGTTGCTAAACCACTTGAAAAAGCCAGAGTGTATCAAGGGTGCAACCCAAAACAAGCCGTTCCCGACTTTTTGAATAGTAAACGACCCCAAATGCACTTTGCTACCCAAAGCCGATTGACTGCCGATGATTTTATCGCCCAATAAAGCCGCTAAATCCTCATCGACCACGCGCACTTGGTCGAGCGAAATAGGCGCGATATGTTTGCTAAAATCGGCTCCTGTTTTCACTTCGCCCATCAGTTCGCGGTAACGCGCCGAATGAAAAATGGGCGCAGACGTGACAAACGGAATGACGAAAATATAAAGCAATAAAAAGGCGATGATAACAAAATCCCAACGTCCGAGCGAGAGTCCGCGAAGTTTGTAATTTGGCTCGTGTCCCTCAATGACAGGCATGGCTTCGAAGCGAACTTTTTGCCGTAAGGCGATACTCGCAAGGTATAAAATAAGCAGCAGTGAGCCGATGCCCGAAAAACCGAAGTTTAGGACGGGCATCATGGTATAAAACAAAACCAACCCTAAAAGGAATAGTAAAGCAACGCGAAATATTGTTTTCATGTGAGAAATGTGAGATGTAGGAGATATGATGTAGGAGATGATGTAGGAGATACGATGAGGAGATACGATGAGGAGATGATGCAGGAGATACGATGAGGAGATACGATGCAGGAGATACGATGAGGAGAGATGATGTATATGCGATTTTTCAGGAGTGCGCCTTTTTATAAACCATAAAAGCAAGCAATAAGTTCCATGAATAATTATTTTTTATAAAAACAGGCGGTTACAGCGGTTTTATTTGTCAAATTACTAAAAATATACTTAAAAAAGTATAAAAAAGATTGCAAATAAAACGAATGGCATTACCTTTGCAGTTGATTACCTATAATATATATCATAAAAAATAACTTGATACTATGAAGTTAGATACAAGCCGCAAAATTGCGCTATTTCTACTCTTGACGCTCCCTCTTTTTTCTATTGCTCAACAGAATCCGCCAAAACATATTCGTACAAAAAGCTCGGACACGGAAGCCGTGCAGGACAGTACGCCCAAACCCAAGAAAGACGATGAACCTGCGTTTAAACGCTGGTATTATGGCGGCAACTTAGGGCTTAGTTTTTACAATAGTCTTATTCTTGCCGATATTTCGCCTCAAATAGGCTATCGATTGACGGAAAAATTCATGGTCGGCGGCGGTATTATTGGGCAACCCATATTTGGAACTATTCCTTACACGAATTACAACGGGCAACGCGGAAGAGCCGACGTATTTGGCGGTTCTTTCGGAGCTGATTTGTTTTTGCGCTACGACCTAATTTGGGGCATTTTTGCGCAAGCAGAAGGGCAATATATTTACCGCCGTTTAGCAAGTACGGTCGACCCCTCAAATGGCAAAATCGGCTATCTTTCGGGTACAATTCCCTACGCTTTATTAGGGCCAGGCGCACATTTAAATGCGGGGGCTGTTCGCTTGAATGTTATGGTTTT
>JBEEMU010000190.1:0-3242 GCA_041192485.1 Bacteroidota bacterium
CCATTAGGGCTACTGCCAACCGCAACCGTTGCAACGACCGCATTTGTAGCCGTATTGATAACCGAAACGGTATTAGAATTTTGATTTGCCACATAGATACGACTCCCATCAGGGCTGACCGATAGACCATAAGGACCATTGCCAACCGCAACCGTTGCAACGACCGCATTTGTAGCCGTATTGATAACCGAAACGGTATTAGAAATGTAATGTGGAATATAAGCATACGCGGGAGTAGCACTACGTACAGGTGTTACCGTTACCGTTGCCGTAATAGGTGCGGCAGTACTATTTGTAGCAGTAAAAGCGGCAATAGTACCTGTGCCGCTTGCGGCTAAACCAATTGCGGTATTGTCGTTTGTCCAGGTATAAATATCGGCTGTGCCTGCAAAGGTCACGGGAGCCGTAGTGCCACCCGCGCAGCGGGCTTGATTACCTACACCATTGACGCTTGTAGTACATTGCGCGTGTAAGGAGGTGGATCTACAGCAAAAAAGCGCAGCAAAAAGTAGAAATTGTTTCATAATGATGGGGGACTGGTTGAAAAATGGTGATAAAAGTTAACTATTATTTTAAATATTTTCTAATTGTATTTCGGACGCAAAGGTATCGCTATATGGCACATATAACGTGCGAAAATTGTACGGTTTTTTGCGAAAATTGTACGGTTTTATACAAAAGGACAAAAAAGCGACAGACATTGGGTTTCAACCCAATATCTGTCGCTTTTTTGTTACCGTATCCAACTTTCTGTGGTCAATAAGGTTTATTTTTCAAGATAATATCCTGTGGGCTGATGCCAAATTGTTGTTTAAATATTATACTAAAATGCCGTATATCATTTACACCAACCTGCTTTGCGAGCGATTCGAGGGTAATATCGGGTTGTGTTACTACGAGTTGGTAAGCAGTTTTGAGGCGAATATCGCGCAGAATACGCGCAGGTGTGAGTCCTGTTAGTGCTTTTACTTTCGCGTAAAATTGGGTGCGACTCATGTACACTAAGGTGGGCAAATCATCAACGGTAAAACGCTCATCGCTCAGACGTGCTTCGATAATAGCCGCTAACTGTGCTATCCAATCGCGGTCTATCTGCTGAATTTGCGGTTCTGACGTTATTGGTGCATCCGTTTGTGGCGGCGCAAGGTCTGTTGGTGTAGGTGTATTTTCGCCTGGCAACAGTTGCGTGGCTTGATACTTTTGCTGCATTTTGCGCCGTGTGTCAAGCAGTTGCTGCAAGCGTATCAACACCTCTTCGGTCTGAAACGGTTTGGGCAAATATGCGTCTGCACCTTTGCGGTAGCCTGTTAGTTTGCTCTCCTGCCTGCCCTTTGCCGTCAGTATCATTATCGGAATATGCGAGGTAATGGGGTTGTTTTTTAACTTTTCGGTCAGTTCGTAGCCGTCCATTTCGGGCATCATGACATCGGTAATAATTAGGTCGGGAACGGTTTCGCGGGCTTTTTCCAAACCGATGCGCCCGTTTTCTGCTTGCAGCACTGCGTAACCTTTTTGCGTTAGCACCAACTCCAAATATTGGCGCATATCGGCGTTGTCTTCCACGAGCAACACCGTTGAGCGGTCGGCGGTATCGGTTTCATTGGTCACAACTTGCGCTATTGCTGCCTCCATCTCGCGTTCGAGTAAGGCAGAGACCGTTTTGTCGGTTGTATATTGCCCTTCGGCAGCCGCTGAACGGGTCGGAAAGGTAAGGGTAAAAGTCGTGCCTTTGCCAAGCTCACTCGCTACCGCAATGGTGCCACCCAGCAGCTCGGTCAGCTCTTTGACCAATGCCAAGCCAATGCCCGTGCCTTCGTTGCTCCGCGTTAGGGCGTTATCGGCTTGGTAAAAACGGTCGAAAATATGCGGCAGTTTTTCGGGTGCAATGCCAATGCCGTTGTCTTTTACCTCTATCTGCCAACTATCGGGCGCGGGCTGCGTCACTTTTACCGTTATGGTGCCGCCTTCGGGCGTGAACTTGTGGGCGTTCGAGAGCAAATTATACACTATTTTCTCCAAACCTTGTCGGTCGGTTATGCCCTCGAGTGTATCGAGCGCACATTCAATGCGCAGTATTTGCCGCTTTTTATCTATAACGGGCTGAAACCATGTTGTCACCTCTTCTATAATCAACCACAAATCGCCTTCCGACCAGTTGATTTGTACCTTACCCGACTCTATTTTCGAAAGGTCTAAGAGTTGATTAACCAAAGCCAATAATCGGTTGGCATTATTGCGTATGATATGCACCTGCACATGTGCCAAATCTATGCTGTCAGTTTCGGCTATTTGTCGAGCAGGTTCCACAATAAGCGTGAGCGGGGTACGAAACTCGTGGGTAATATTGGCAAAAAAGCGGCTTTTGAGTTCGTCTAAGGCCTGCATTTGTTGGGCTTCTTTTTCCTTGTAGGTCACTTCGTCTTGCAACCTTACCCGCTTTATTTGCGCTTGCACGACGAAATAAGCGATAAGCAACAGGAAGAGCGCGTAGCAAAAATATGCCGCCCAAGTGCGCCACCACGGGGCCGCAATCGTGATGTACAATACCGTAAGGTGCGGGTTACGGTCGCCCGCTTCATTGAGGCTTGCCACCGATAAGGTGTAATTGCCAGGCGATAGGTTCGAGTAGCTCGCTTCGGTGCGGCTGCCTGCCAACACCCAGTCGGGGTCTGCGCCCTCAAGTTTATATTGATAGCTTTCCGTCCCAAATTTATCGAAGCGTAAAGCGGCAAACCCCACCGTTACCATATTTTGCGTGTGTCGCAGGTAAATAGCATCTGTATAGGCTAACGAGCGCGGCAATATGCCCGATTCATCGCGCACCACAACAGGTTTATTATTGATTTTGAGGGCAGTAAAATACACGGGAGCAAACGTTGTATCAGGTAAAAAATCTTTGGGGTAAAGTGCATCAATGCCATCGATACCGCCAAAAAGCAGCTGCCCATTGGGGCGTTTGGTATAGGTTTGATGGTTAAATTCAGTATTTACCAAGCCATCGACAGTCGTGTAATTTCTAAAATATGTGTGCGCAATATTGAAGCACGACAGCCCTTTATTGGTACTTAGCCACAGGTTGCCGTAGTCGTCTGCCAATATGCCGTTTATCACATTATCGCCCAAGCCGTTAGCAGTTGTGTAGCGCACACATTCGCCCGTTTTTTTGTCTAAGCGGTTTAGCCCCATATCGTCTGTGCCTACCCAAAGGTAGCGTTTAGGCTCTTTGGGGTCGTCCAAAATAC
>JBEEMU010000191.1:0-3806 GCA_041192485.1 Bacteroidota bacterium
ATATTATAATTAAGACGTATTAAAAGGGGTAGAAGTTGCGTGAATTAAGGAAAGAAGAAGAAATAAGTGACACCTTAATACAGGTTTCTTTGAACCGAAAGAAATAAAATAAAAAGCGTCACACCGAGTGAAACGCTCGATGTGACACTTGATGTGACACTTGATGTGACACTTGATGTGACGTAAAGTACTGGGCTTTAAATAATAAATTTTAAATAATGGGTTTTAAATGCAGGAACTTTTCTTGGAAAAGATAGCTGAAACGAAACTTAGTTTTCAACTACATAAGCATCTTCAACGGCATCAACGAAGTCGTCGTCTTCGCGCACTGATACCTCGAAAGTGCGGTGTGCTTGTTCGGTCATTACGTCCACATTGTGAACCATGCCAGCAAGCGAACTTGGCAGTGCCATTACGCCATCCATTAAGATAGTGGTATAGACTTTTCTGCCCAATTGGTCGGTTACGGTTACCACACACTCGGATTGACTTAGCTCCATCGTATTGTTGGTAGAGCATGTAATTGCTTCAGAAACCATGACCTGTTTTCCATCGGCAGCCGTTGTAGTAACAGCAGCAGCCAAGTTTGAAAAGGTAGAGGTTTGAGCAAAGAGGGAAGTCGTCAAAGCGAATACTAAAGCAACTACTAAAGCAACACTAAACTGTACTTTTCCGTTCATACTAAAAAAGTTTTATTGTTAAATAAAGGTTTATATATGGTATAGACGAAATATGATAAGTAGAGGTTGCTTTGATGTAGAAAAAAATCACTTTAATTCTTTACGCTGAAAAAGCCCAACAAGGCAGCCAAAAAAGAGATGCGTTGGCACGGTGGAAAATAAAGCAAAAAAGGTCATTGAACTGGGCGTGAAAATCCATTTTGTATAGAAACTCATAATGCCTTCTACTTGGTCAGGATTGTCGGGTATTTTCTCTTCGACGGCCTTGCGAGTGGCTTCAATGATAGCATCGAGCAATCCTGGCGCAATAAATTTATACAAAACGAATATCCATAAGGCTATTATAGGTGTGCTTATCAAGCCAATATAAAGGGATAGCCTCAAAATACGTCCGAAAGGCAAAAAACCGTTCAAGTCGTTTGTTTTATGCTCTTTAAAGCAAAAGTAAAAAATCGCAATAATTGGAATCATTCCCGAAAACTGGAATAACCTGTTACCGAGCAAGCCATCGATAACTAAAGGCAATATTCCGTGAAAAATGCTAATACACACGCTATAAATAGCATATTTTTGGGCTATCGGCCAAGCGGATATGCTTTCTAAAACGGGCAGTGTATCTTGCTCGTTATAGTCAATAATTTCACTCATAGTATTAAAATTTTGATTGTAAAAAGAAGAAATAATCCTTAAATTTTATATATTTGTCGTATCTTTGCAGAATACTTTGAAACGACTTTGAAACGACTTTGAAACGACTTTGAAACGGCCCATTCCTAACGCAAAGTTAAGGCATTTTTTTGGTTTCAAAACATATTTAACTATTTATTTAAAAATAACGGTAGAAAATGAATGCAAATTTACGTTCACGCCTCGAAGACGCATTAGATACCGTTCGTCCGCATCTTGCAGTAGATGGTGGCAATGTAGAAATCGTAGATATTACAGACGATATGACGCTGCGAATCAGATGGCAAGGGGCTTGTGTAGCCTGCTCGATGTCGCCGATGACTATGCGAGCAGGCATCGAATATGCGGTGAAACAACAAGTCCCCGAAATCCTTTCGGTAGAAGCTATCGCCTAAATTGTTCATTCCTAAATTATTCGTTCCTAAAATATCGTTTTGCCTATTTAAAATATGGAATTACAAAAAGAATTACAAAGACATTGGTGGAAAATAATCGCCGTCTGCCTGTTACTTTACACCATTTTAGCGGGTTTACTCACGCCGCTTTCGACAGGCATCACCGATGTAAGACCTGGAACTGCGACCGTTGGAAAAGCTGCAAGTTTCCAAATATCTTGCTATAATTCGTCCTTAGAAGGTGAAACCCCTCGCGTTTGGCTCAAAATCGATTCGTTTTTTGTGCGTGCCGATGCTGTAACCGTTGTGGACAGCCGGAATTTAACCGCAAAATTCAATTTGGAAGGCAATCTGCCCTCTTCCGCTTCGCTTGTAAACGCAACCATGGTACTCGATAGCAAAATGGAAGGCACAACGCTGCTGCCTTCGGCTATTTCCATCAATAGAAATGACAGTATTTTAACAAAAAATCCTTACACAACAACACCGACGGACTTACACGGTAAAGTTGCGTTTCAGCAATTTCCATTTCGACAGTTCCCGTTTCGCAATATCTTGGAGGAAACAATCCGCAACCTTTATTTCCATGTGCCATTGTGGTTTGCTATGTTGATAATCTTCTTATTATCAGCGGTTTATAGCGGTTTATATTTGAAAACGAAACGCCTTGAATACGATATTGCCGCTGTTTCATTTACCAATGTAGGCGTTTTATTCGGTATTTTAGGCACCACGACTGGTATGCTTTGGGCGCAATACACTTGGGGAAAAGCGTGGAGCTGGGACGTGAAACAGAACACTACAGCCATTTCTTTGCTTATTTATTTCGCCTATTTCGTCTTGCGCAACTCGTTTGAAGAAGACGATAAACGCGCTCGAATTAGTGCCGTTTATAATATCTTTGCCTTTTCGATGCTCATCCCGCTCCTATTTGTTATCCCGCGATTAACCGACAGTTTGCACCCTGGTAACGGCGGCAACCCCGCATTTAGCAAAATGGATTTAGACAATACCATGAAAGCCGTTTTTTACCCTGCCGTCGTCGGTTGGATACTCTTAGGAATTTGGGTTGCAACACTTTGGAAACGCGTCGAATTGTTAAAAGCAAAAAAAATGGACTTATTAGATTAAGAAATAAGTAAAAAACAAAACAAAAGTCGTACCTTTGTGAAACTATTTGTTTTTTATTTAAAAAAGTCGATGAAAAGAAGTGAAATGAAAAAGCAAACAGCGTTCCGCGACTATAATTTTTCGGACGCTGAATTGTATGTTTGGACAAAGGAGGTTGCCGCCCTTGCCCGAAAAGATGGCAAATATTTTGCGCAACAAGGCTTTGAAGAAAAACACATCAACGCCATGGAGCGTTTGGCAGAGCGTTTCCGCGAATGTCCAACCGATGACGAATTGGTAGGCGACCAGATGGTCTTTACAGAGAAAAAAGACGATGCCGCACACGATTTGCGCAATGCAATACGCGCTATTATGAACCGAGTAGCGATGGTTTACACCAATAGAACGGGGCGTTACCGCAAATTTGGCACCTCTAAAATGGGCGATATGACCGACCCACAACTTATTTTCTGTGGACGGCGAGTCGTGCGTGTTGCCCGACAACAATTTGACTTTTTGGAAGAAAGCGGCTTGAATGAAGGGCATATTCGACGAGTAGAAGACGCTTGCTCGGCGTTCGAACGTTCCCTAAACCTGCAACAAGATAAAGTACACGACCGCGACATCGGCGTAGAAAATCGCACCGAAATTGGAAATAAAGTCTATCAAGCCTTCATTATTGCCTGCAATATCGGCAAAGATGTTTGGGGCAAAGACCAATATGCAAAATATGAAAAATACGTGATTTACGAAAGTAATAACGAACAAAAAAAACGCCGAAAAGAGCAGTTGAAAGAAGAATCGAAAGAATAAGCGGGCGTTTTTTAACATGATACATTAATTCCTATATCTAATATCTCTCTCATTTTCAATTATTTATAACAAAAATGCGCTATCTATTTTCTCTCATTCTTCTTGTAATAAGTGCCTACAG
>JBEEMU010000192.1:0-7610 GCA_041192485.1 Bacteroidota bacterium
AAGGATTGTTCGGTTGGCAAATACGCCCACAGTTTTTTCTCTTTCGGGTTTATCGCCCAATCCTGCACCCCTGTACGCGGACGGACGCGCTCATTTATAATCGAAGAAACATAGTTTTCAATATAATTGCCAAATATCGCGTTGCAAGTAGTTAAATTTATTTTATAATAAATAGGCGAAAGTGGTAAAACCAAAGGCAGAGAAGGCGATTTTAGCACATTCCCGTCTATTTTACCCAAATAAAACGTGTAATTAGGCGCGTAAGGCGGCGAACTATTCACTTCTTCTAACTTGACGGCTAAAAAATAATAATTGCCTTCTGCGTCCATATCCGCCGCCTGCCCCAACACAAACGATTGTTGTCGACCTATTGTTTCGGGTGGCGTTATTTCTTGTATTTTTTTTGTAAAAGAAGCATTATCTATGCGGTAAAGCGTGTTGTCGTGCTTGATTATCGGCGACCCTATCGACACGTCCGCCCACAAACTATCGGTTGTAGCATAGAGAAAATGGTCGGCAGGGTTGAACGCCAAGCCATTCAAATGCTTGCCCATATTGTTAATTCCTAGTTGATTAAGTTCGCCATTCGCAGGGTTTACGCTGTATAATTGCGAAGGGCTTGGGTAAATATAGCGACCCGTGCCATCGGTATCGGCTGCGCTGAAAATGCTAAATTGCGACCCCGTGCAGTTTGGAAAAGGCAGATTTGTGGGTGTAATAACGCCCGTTACGGTGCTGGCAGCGTCGGAACGCAGGTTTAAAAACGCAGGGTAAGCCGGCAAACCGAAGGCTTGCGTGTATTCGCGCACCAAACTTAGGCTGTTGCAAAAGTTGCCCGACGTACAATTGTCAAATTTATAATACCTACCATGTTCGGGGTCGATGGCAAACATATCGCCGCGTTGCGCGAAAAATGTGCCGCCAAATTCGGCACCTGTGAGGTTTTGGTAGCCAATCGGCGCAGGAATGCAATCGCTGGTAACGGGTTCGTTGGGAGCCGACACGCTTGGAAGTGCTAGGCGAAAAAACTGATTGTCGTTGGCAATATAACTCCATAATTTACCGTCGTAAGGGTTGATTGCCCAGTCTTGCAGCCCACCGTTCGGGCGCGGCTGCCCCAATAAAACGGCTTGGCAATACGCCAACACATAAGCGTCCATAATGGCGGCGCAATTCCCTTTTTTTATCGGTGTATAAACGGCTGTTACGGTTGGTTTGGGCGAATTTAGCTCGCTTGCCACAATGCGCCCGATGAATAAATCGTAATCGATAGTTGCAGACGACAGTGTGTAGGAATGGACGATTACCGCTGGAAAAAAGAAATTTCCTTGTGCGTCCATATCGCCGACAAACGAGAAAATCGCGCTCGTTACGTCTGCTGTGCCGATGGTTGGCGGCGCAATTTGCCCGATGCGTTGCTTCACTGCATTTTTACCAATGCGATACATCACGGCCGACTGCCGCACTTCAAGCGGAACGATAGAGCCTGTGGTAGAATCTACGATGCCGTATAAAAAATTATCCGTCGAATTATAAGCTAAGGCATTAATATGAACGCCCATGTCGCCCTCTCCGATTTTGGTCAATGCTCCCGTTGGCGCATCAACTTGGTAGAGCTTGGAAGGCTGCGGCGGTGTGTATAGATTTGTGTTCAAATCTACCTGTTCTTGCGGACCAAATACGGCATAATATTTTGGGCTGCTTGGCGCATCAAACGGCAACATAAGTTGGGCAAAACTTAGCGAACCGAAAATGGAAAGAATGGAAAATGTGATTAAAAACTGCTTCATTGTTGTATTATATATTTATATCATTGTCATTGAAAACGGATACAAACATATACACAAACACTATTCCTTTGATAGGAACTAATCAACAAATTAAATTTTTTTGCTTATTTAATGTGACACAAGGTTAATCTACAATAAATTTATTTTTTATTTATATTTTAAAATAAAGCAATGATTATTCCCTAAAATACAGATATATTTATTTTAAAATACATTGTATTTAATTAAATTTATTCGTTTTTTAGTGACATTTTACTTATAGTTTTCCACCAAAATTTCTTCGTCGCAAAAGTCATAATCTTGCGGAATATTGGAAGCTACAATCAAAAGTTTGTCTTGTGTGCGTTCTAAAACTAAGGCTCGATACCACTCTACGCCTTGCGCATCGAGGTTAGTAGTAGGTTCGTCGAGCAAAATAATGGGCGTATTGCTGCAAAGTGCGAGGGCGAGTTTGAGGCGTTGTTTCATGCCCGACGAAAAATAGCGCACCTGTTTATGCGTATTTCCTTTCGGAAAATTCAAGCGTTCCATCACTTTTTGAGTATCAAAACCGTCGGAGAAGGGCTTGAATTTTTGATGAAAATCGATGGTTTCTTGCAGCGTAAATTCCTCTATAAGGTCGATATAAGGCGCAGCATAGCTTATTTTTGTATAAAAATCGTCCAAATCAATCCCTTTTTCGGCTTCTATACACCTCAAACTGCCTTTACTTGGCGTAAGAAACCCCGAAATTAGTTGCATCAACGTGCTTTTGCCCGACCCGTTATGGCCGAGCAGGGCGTAGCGTTTGCCTTGCTCAAAAGTAAGCGACACATTTTTAAAAATCCACTCGAAACGAAACCGTTTGCCAATGTTTTCTAAGACGATTTTCGTTGTTTTTGGGTTATTTATACTCAATATTTAGTTATACGTTACAGGATTTAACACGGATTTTACTTCCTTAGCGTGTTTTCAAATTAATACTGTCGAACCAATAAGCCGCGCCAGCCTATCAACCGACAGCATTAACTTGAAAGACTACTAAATTTTTTGTAACGACTCTGTGGTTTAAACGAAGTTTAAACATCTCTGACTCTTTCTTTTATCTAACGGAACTTCTGCTGAACTTCTGCTGAACTTCTGCGTTTAAAAAACTGCCTGCGTTTAAAAAACTGGGGAATTAATACGACGTTTTTCTACAAATGTTGCGGTGCGCTGCACCTTGACACGTTTTTCTACTATCTTTCTTTCTACCTAAACAGCCACTTTCGACAATTCATTTTTCAGATAATCGATGACTTTCACTTCGGTAGCGTCCAAATTGCGCAAAGCGGCGAGGTCGGTAGAAATAAAATCGCCGAGATGCACAAAATACATCATGCGTTCGCAAAGAGAGTTGCCCTTGCTCCACACTTCAATCATGGTATTCGTATAGGTTTCGAACACCTCTTTATTGATGTCTAAGCGCATTTGATTGCGAATATAATCGTCTTCATTGCGAAAAAGGATGACCGCTAAGTTGTCGTTTTTGTCGCGCCAGCCCACCAATTCGTTGTGGTTCATTTCGGGTATTACATGATGCCAACAAAGCATTTTTGAGTTTTCGTTGATTTGCTGACGGAAGCGCACAGCTACGGCATCCATGCGGTCGGTCGCGTAAATAACGGGGATTTTGCCGAAAAGGAAGTGCGCTATTTTTTTCGCTTTTTCGCGAATATCGTCTTGGTCGGCGGCGAGGGCTTCTGCCGAAATTTCCAACTGTTTCAAAATAGCATCGGAAATGAAGCCGTACTTGTGCAGGGCGGCTACTTGTTGCGTCATAGAATAGCCCAAACACGAGCGCGGCGGCATTCCGCCTGGCAAAACGATTAAATCATAGCCTTTTGCTTTTGCAATTTCCATGATTTTACCGCCCGAAGTGATGGCGATAATTTTTGCATTTGCGGCTTCTGCTTGTGTGCAAGCGGCGAGGGTTTCCTCGGTGTTGCCCGAGTAAGACGAGAGAATAACGAGCGTATTTTCGTTTACATAAGTCGGCAATTCGTACCCTTTATAAATAGCAAAAGGTATTTTACATTCTTGTTTGATGAGTTCAGCCACCATATTTCCGCCAATGCCAGAGCCGCCTAAGCCTGCCAAAACGATATTGTGAATAGGGTTTGTCGGCGCAGTCACTACGGCGTTTGCTGCAATTTCTAAGGATTCTCGCAGCTGATTTGGGAAGTTGATAACTAACTTTTCCATGTTTTTAAAAAATTATATGAAATGATTGATTGATTGGTTAATTGTGTTTTTTAAAAATCGAACTGCACGGGGCGATTGATCCCTTCTTCCAGCGAAATAAAGGTTTCGGTGCGCTGAATCCCACGCACTTTCTGGATTTTATCGTGGAGAACATCGCGCAGATGCGAGGTGTCGCGGCACACTATTTTTGCAAAAATATTATACGAACCTGTGGTGTAGTTTGCCGAAACAATTTCGGGAATGGCTTTTAAGGCGATGGCAACATCGTCATAATTATCGCTTTTATCCAAGAATATGCCCAGAAATGCGACAACATCGTAGCCGAGTTGTGCATAATCTACCTGCAAATGCGCCCCTAAAACGACTCCTTTTTCCTCGAGCTTTTTCATGCGAACATGAATTGTTCCGCTCGACATATCAATTTGCTTGGCAATTTCCGTAAACGGTGTGCGGGCATCGCGCATTAAAATAGCGATAATTTGGCGATCGGTTTCGTCAAGTTCGGCGAGTTTAGACATCGTTATTGTATTTTATTTTATATTGTATTTTATATTTTATTTTTATATTGCATTTTATTGACGTGAACGTGCTACACACACGAGTAAAACTAACCAAGTTATTTTTTACCCATTTTTTACCACTTAATTTCGCACAAAATTACGGTAAATTATCAAAATAAATACCATTTTATTAATTTTTAATAAAAAAAATTATTATTTTGGCAAAAAATAAGCGTCTGTGGCAAATTGTAAGCGTTCGCAACATCAAGTCTGCTACACCGCGCGCTGCTCCAAACTATCGCAACCGCAGCTTTTCGCGCTTTTTGAGGAGGCTTTTCAAAAAGCCTTCAAAGCGAAAGTGGCTCTAATACTACGGAAACACGACTCTAATTTCTCGCGCGATTTGGTCACGTTGGCCATGTACGATAGTGTTTTTTTAGCACAAAAAAAAACGAAATAACCGCTTTACGCAACGAAAGAAACGCAAAAAAAGCTACTGAAATGACCAAAGAAGAAAAAGATGACTTGAAAAAGATGACTTGAAAAAGATGACTTGAAAAGAAAAATTACGCCTCAAAACCTTTTTATACATAAAAAAACCTTTAAATCCGTATTGCCCTAATCTCAAACTCATAGCGAAGCCACCGATTCCACGCAAGCTCGGACTGCCGCTTTTTCGCCGCCCGTGTAATGCAGCACCAGCAAACAATCTTTTTGTAAAATAGCGTTCGTTTTAGAAAAGTACGCATAGTCGAAGCAAATCGGCAGCACTAAATAACGCCCTTTTTGTGTATCGAGGTTCAAATCGTCTAATAATGCATATTTCACCGTATTTTCTACTTCTTCTAAAAACAGCGTTTTCGGTTTTACTTTATAAAATAAGTAATAATCGATGGCAATTAAGTCTTGCAAAACGGTATCGTTTGGATAATTTAAGGCAACAAAAGCAGTCAAATTTTGATAAACATCAGTCAATTTATATTGGTGAAAAGCCTGTTTTTCGCCAAAAAATGAGCCGAGTGCTTCTAAGAAATCAAAAATAGAATAAGCTGTGGCAACGTATTTTAAGGTGTTTTGCGCTCGGTTTTTATTCCAGTAAATTTCCAAAGCGTGTTCTAAAAGCGTCACTCGATACAAATCTTCGGTAGATAAATACGCCGATTCGATGATTTGATACGGCGGCTGCGGGTCGAAAATATAGCCGTGTTGCGCGTGTTTGTAAAGCATGGGAGTGCCTTTCAAAAACTTTAAAAAACCGAGTTGCAGCTCGGGCGGAAAGAGCTTAAAAACGGTTTCGAAACTATACTTTATATCGTCGAAATAATCGAAGGGCAGCCCGACAATTAGGTCTAAGTGCATTTCTACTTTATGCCGCAATTGCTCGATGATGCCTTTTGTCTTATCAAAATTTTGCTTCCTGCTGACCTCTAAATTCGCCTTCTGATTGACGGTTTGTATGCCTATCTCGAAGCGAAACAAGCCGACTGGCACTTTTTCATCAATAAATTTGATAATATCGGCGTGTAAAATATCGGCGGTAATTTCAAATTGAAACACATTTTCGGGGCGGTAATGCGCCAAAATAAACTCAAACGTAGCTATCGTAAAATCGCGTTTTATATTGAACGTTCTATCCAAAAACTTGATGACTTTGCCGTTTTTCATCAAATATAAAAGCGTGTCTTTAATGTTTTTATTCGGCAAATAGCGCACTTTATTATCCAAACTCGCCAAGCAAAATTCGCATTTATATGGGCAGCCGCGCGAAGTTTCTATATATAACACTTTGCCTGCCAAGGCTGTCGGGTCGTCGTCTATATAGGGCATAATATCCGTATAATTGCTTACGTCAAAGGTTTGCGAGGCTTGCAAATACACCACTTCTTCCGCTACTTTTTGCACAATATTCGGCACCAAAGCCACATTCGGGTATGCATCTAAAAAGTTGGCAAACGGAATTTCGCCTTCGCCTGTAATAATAAAATCGACTTGCGGCAAACAAATCACATTTTGCCAGTCGTAACTTACTTCGGGACCACCCAATAAAATTTTAATCGCAGGATTATGCTTTTTTATCTTTTCGGCAACTTCCAAGGTTTGTGTAATATTCCAAATATAGCAACTAAACGCAATAATATGAAAATGGCTACACGCTTCTGCAACCTCATCTTGCGGCTGATTTATCGTAAACTCGCGCCATTCCAAGCCTTCCCGATGCTTATTCAGCTGAAAAAGCAAGCGAATCGCCAAATTCGTGTGTATATATTTCGCGTTCAGCGTAGTCAGTAATACGTTCATTTTTGTTTTTTAAAAATTGAGTACAAAGGTAAGGCATTTTTAAAGAATGGCTCGAAAAAAATAACGAGTACAAACAATTGTTATTGCTCGTACTCGTTTCAGACTTTTTTAAACGACTTTTTTAAACGACTATTTTTTAAACGCAACTATTTTAAGCCGTGCGGTTGTCTAAGCTCATATCGCCCGTTCCGTTTATATGTATTAAAATAGCAGCTCCAATTAAGGCGAGGTTTTTCATAAACATCGCCATTTGAATTTGCTGGGTCATCGGGTCCGACATCGTCCAGAAGTTGTGAACCGTGAACATCGTTGCGAGCAAGAAAACAATAATCAGCAAGGTGCCGATATTGCTTTTGTAGCCGAGTGCCACGCTTAGACCGCCTGCAAACGAAAGCAAGCCGCCGATAACAATGGCAACGCCTGGCATTGGCAAACTGCCAATCACTTCAACGCCTTGCCCCATAATGTGCGCAAGACCCGACATAATGAAAATGAGCGAGAATAAAATTCTGCCAACTAAAGGTAAATACTTCATAAAAATTAAAACTGAACAACTGGTTAAAAAAAAATGGTTGATAAAAAATGGACACTGGCGGCGATGAAACTCTTTTTCACATTTTCAAAGGAATAAAAAAAGTAAGGAACGTGTAAATGATAATTTGGGCAGGTTTTGCGAAGGATTTTGGCACGAAGCAAGGCAAATTTTGAGTTCAACGCAGCGCGTTGTACGAAAAATTTAACGCCGCTTCGGGTCAAAAGACAAGTAAAACTAACCAAGTTATCTTTTACCCATTCCTAA
>JBEEMU010000193.1:0-3168 GCA_041192485.1 Bacteroidota bacterium
CGAATTTCGCCCTTGAATAAGGAATTTATCCAAAATAGGTGCGCCCACAGCAAAATAAACACGGTTATCATGCCCCAAAACGCCCTATTTTACGGGGTTTAGGTGGCCAATTATTTATATACTACTACTACTTATATTTACAAATAAAAAATAAATTCAATCTATAACCATGTCGGAAAATCTACCCGAAGACCTTTTTGCTAACAATGCAGGGCAAACAAACCTCCCGCCTTACGATACCTTTCCGGTGCTTTCGTTTGAAAACCTTGTTTTGCGCCGCTTGACGCACGACGACGTAGCAACCATTCAGCCTATTATTTATTATAATGGAAAACAGGCGAAAACCTTGCAAAAAGCCATCGAGGTGTTTCATAAAATAGAAAAAGACTATCAAAACGGCGAAACGCTTAACTGGCTTATTACCGATAAGAAAACAGGCGCACTGCTCGGCACTTGCGGTTATTACCGAAAGTTTGACGATGCAACGGGCGAGATAGGCTGTGTTTTAATGCCCGAACAAGAAGGCAAGGGCATTATGCGCAAAGCCTTGCGTTTGGTCGTGGAATTTGGTCTAGAAAAAATGAACCTGCAACGTATCATTGCTATCACACGAACGACGAATAAACGTGCGCTAAAACTGCTTCATGCGATTGATTTTGTGGAAGTTGCAGATTTGGAAGACGATAAAATTGCGTATGAATATTTTGGGTAGTTTTTAAGAAAACTGCATTTTCAACGACTCCATCGCTTCAAAATGCGTCAGATTGTGCATACTTGGCACGATGCTAACATAGCCTTCGCGCAGCGCAACAATATCGCTTTCAATATCCGTTTCGTGGCACTCAAATTTGCCTGTGAGCCAGTAATAAGTGCGGCCTAACGGGTCTTTTCCCTCTGTGAACTCCTCGCGCCACAAGCCTTCAGCTTGCCGACAGACGCGCAAATCTTTGATTTTTTCAAGCGGCAAATTAGGAATATTTACATTTAAAAGCGTGGCTTTGCCAAAGCCTTTTTCAAAGAAAAGCTGTACAACGCGGCGCACAACGTCTTTTGCTGTTTCAAAATGAGGGTTATCTGCGTCAAAATCATGCAGAGAAAAACCGACCGCAGGAATTCCCTCAATAGAAGCCTCCATTGCGGCACTCATCGTGCCTGAATACAAAATACTGATGGACGCATTTGACCCGTGATTGATACCCGAAAGGCATAAATCAACGGGCTGCCCTCGCCGAAGCAAGTGTTTTGCCATTTTCACGCAGTCGACAGGAGTGCCAGAGCATTGATAGGCTTCTATGCCCTCAAAAAGGGCTGATTTGTGTAAGCGCAAAGGGTGTTCGAGCGTAATAGCGTGACCTTGTGCTGATTGTGGCGAGTCGGGCGCAACGATTAAGACATTGCCAAACTCGGAGGCAATGTCCGCCAGACAATGTATTCCTTCCGAAAAAATACCATCGTCATTCGTTACCAATATCGTTGGTCTATGCGTTTTATTCATTTTTAGAGGTCTATCGATTGCGTCCATATTGTTCGTGTGAAGAAACCCAGTCGGACGAAGAGATGGCTGATGCTAATGAAATTTCACCTGCAAGCACTACGCCTGCAATGATTTCGGCGAATTTCATGACTTTTCCGGTGCCATAGCAACCCAAAATTTCTAAACACTCACGCTGCGTGGCCAAGCCTGTACCGCCGCCATAAGTGGCAACTATCAGCGATGGAATGGTGATTGAAATGTACAAATCGCCATCTTCGCGCAAATGCGTGTAAATGATACCCGCCGACGATTCCGACACATTCGCCACGTCTTGCCCTGTTGCAATAAACATGGCTGTAATGCCGTTTGCCGAGTGTAGCCCATTATTGTTTGCGCCCGAAAGTATTGCGCCTACGTTTGCAATTCCTGCATGATAGGCTAATTCTTTTGGCGCAACGCGCATGTGTTGCAACAAAACATCGCTTTTTAAAATACATTCGGCCGTAACCCGTTTGCCGCGTGTGTGCATGATGTTCACCTGCGAGGCTTTTTTATCGGTAGCAAGGTTTGACTCTAAGAAAAAATGCTCGATTTTATGGTCTTTATAAGCGTCTAAAATCCAGCTACAGGCTGCGAAAGTGGCTCGCCCGACCATATTTTGGCCTGCGGCATCGCCCGTCGTGAAGTTGAAGCGCAAATAAGCGAAATGGCTTGCTAAATAGGGGTCGATATAACTTAATTTGCCGCTTTTCGTTGTTGCTTCGGCTTCTTCGGCTATTTTCGGGAAGTTTTCCAATACCCATTTCACGAAAGAGCGTGCGCCGCGAGCGTCTTCAAAAACGAAAACAGGGGCGCGTTGCATCGCATCATCAACTACGGTGCATTTCACGCCGCCGCAAAGGTTCAATACCTTAATTCCGCGATTATAGGAAGCTACAAGTGTTCCTTCGGCGGTTGCCAACGGGATAATAAAATCGCCTTGTGCGTGTTCGCCATTCACGGTTAAAGGCCCTGCCAAACCAATCGGAATTTGTGCTACCCCCACGAAATGCTCGCAATTTCCTGCGGTAATATGCGGGTCAAACGAATATTTATCGATGTGTTTTACACTTACACCTGTTTTTTCTTTCAAAAAGCGTTGGCGTGTTTTGATGGCATTTTCTGAAAAATCGTCCTTGCTATCGCGTGGAATACGCACCATTTCGTCGCTGTTTTCTTGGATAGAATCCTCTACTTTGAGCGTTAATTTGCCGAAAGGCTTTGCGCAAAAAACCAGCTCGATGGCGTGTTTGCCGACAGGCAGGTTCGGCATGATGCAGCGAAGCACAACAATGTCTTTTAGAGCAAAAGGGAGCGTGTCTGCTTCGGTCAGGCTCGCAGCTGCCACCAAATTCCCATCGCCCAAGTCTAATAATACTTTAGACAATGGAATATTGATGCCTGCTAAACTGACGCTCACAATTCCCGTCAGCGTCGCATCGCTCAACCTGTTTTTTAAACTAAATTGAACGCCGCCGTCATAGTTGCGTAAACTATTAAAGGTGTATAGTTGTTTAAGTACTAACGCGGGTATAAACATATTTTTTAATTAAGTGATGATATTTTTAAAATCCATTTAGAATCGGAAACGCAAAAATAGGTAATAGTTTTGACTATATTATATATTTCCAAAATTTTCACACAATAAAAATTAC